>NZ_JAIXMK010000066.1:0-65321 GCF_020328095.1 Streptomyces sichuanensis | reverse complement strand
GGCGGCCCCGGGGCCGGGCGGCGTGCGAGCCGTGCGCGGCGGGGGACGCGGCGGGGGTGCCGAGCGGGGCGGTGTGGGCGACGGACTGGGCGTGCAGCCCCGCTCCGCCGCCCCAGCGGGCGAGCAGTGCGGCGCCGACGGGCACCAGCCCGAGGCCGACCAGCAGCCCCTCGGCGGGGACGAGCGCCGACAGGGCGCCGGTGCAGCGGCCGCACTCGCGCACGTGCCGGGCTATGCGCTTGCGCCACAGCGCGGAGGGGACGCCGTCCCAGTGGGCGACGACCTCGGCGAGGCGGGGGCAGCGCGGGTGTGCGGCGAGGGCCTGCACCACGCCCCGGGCGATGTCCAGCTGGGCCTTGGTCCGCTGGATGCGGACGGCCGTGTGCTGCGGGGTCAGCTCCAGGGCGGTGGCGACCTCGGCGCGCTGCAGCTCGCCGGCGGCCTCCAGCCACCACAGGGACAGGACCTGCTGCTCGCCCTCGTCGAGCCAGCGGGTGGCCTCGGCGGCCTCCCGGCGCTGGCCCTGCAGGCCGAGCCGGACGATGGTCAGGTCGACGAAGTCGGCCTCGGGGTCGGCGACTTCGCCGACCACTTCCTGCAAACCACTGACGGGGGCCTCAAGGCGGTCCTCCCGGCAGTGGCTGCGTATCTGGTTCATGGTGATCGCCACGAGCCAGGAGCGGAAGCTCGCCGGGTCGCGGAGGCCGTCGAGGCCGTTGATCACGCGGAGCATGGTCTCCTGCACCACGTCGTCGACGTCCGCGTGGCCGTTCAGGGCCCGGCCGACGATGTTGTAGACCAACGGCAGGTGGAGGGCGACGAGCTCGTCCTGTGCCGCCGGGTCCCCGGCACGCGCCGCCTCGACCACGGCCACGCTCACACTCTTCACGCCCGCACCTCTTTCCGCACCGCCACGTTGGCGTCCGTTCCGACACCTAGGAGACCCAGGGCCGGTCCGTTGATAACAAAAAGTTGGACGCGAATATGTGGCACAGCTCTCAGCGGACCGCGGGCGCGAGCCACTCCCGCACGATTCCCGGAGCCGCCGACTCCGCGAAACCCGCTGCCCCTGCTGCGGACATGTCCCGGATGCGGTACCCGTCCTCCCCGCCGGGGACCGCCGCCGTGACGGTCACCACACCCGCCCGTCGCGAAAAGTGCGTGTCGGTAAAAGTCCAAGCAAGCACGGCATCGCGGTCGAGGGTCACCGTCTCGCGGCCGAACGTGCCCGAGCGCACCACCAGGTGACGCCCGTGCAGGGCGTGCCCGAGCGAGCGGTGGGCGTCGCGGGCCAGCGCCCGGGCGACCGGGGACGCGAGCAGCGTCCACCCCGCCGCGCAGAGGAGGAGGACGGGTGTGAGCAGCCACCCCAGCACCGCGAGCGCCGCCGTGACCGGCAGCACGCCCCAGCCGAGCGCCCACACCACCCGCCGCCGCAGGGCGGCCCGCGGGTGGGGCCGCAGCTCCCGCTCGGTGCCCGCCCCCGCTCCCAGCAGCCCGGCGCACACGCCCGTGGCGACCGCGCGCGGCGCGGGAGGCAGGACGACGCTGCGCGCGCGGTTCTGGTCGCGGTTGCCGAGTCCGCCCGCGACGGCGCGGACGCTCGCGCCGCCGCCGGCGCGCAGCAACAGCGGCTCCCGCAGGGCCACTCCGCACAGCCGGGCCCGTTCGATGGTGACGGTCCTCTTCGTCAGCAGGCCGCGGCGGACGGCGAGGGTGGACGGACCGGCCCATTCCAGGCGGTACCGCCACCAGCCCTCCGCGGTGACCAGCACCGCGCCGACGGCGCCCAGCGCGGTGACGGCCAGCAGGGCCAGGGGGATCGTCACCCACAGCACGCTGTGGCCGAACTCCTCTGCCGCGTCGTGGACGCAGCCGATCCGCCAGGGCTTGATCCGCAGGGCGGTCAGCACCTTCCACACCGTGCCGGCCACGACGAGGACGCCGCCGATGACCCAGAAGGTGAGCGGTGCGTACCGCAGCCACGCGGCCCGGCCGACGGCGAGCACCGGGCCCCGGGGCCCGGCCACCGCCGTTGCCGCGGGGTGGTCGTGCTGCGGCCGGGCCGCGGCGTCGAGGCGGGCGGCCAGCTGCCGGGCGACGTCCTCGTCGAGCCCGCCGATCCGCAGGTCGCCGGCGGTCGAGCCGGTGCCGACGGTCACCGTGGCGAGCCCGAACCGCCGCTGGAGGGGCCCCCGGCGGACGGTGGCGGACCGCACGCGGGACAGCGGCACCATCCGGCGCCGGTGCCACAGCCAGCCGCTGTCGGCGCGCACCGCCGACTCCCCCAGCTCCCAGGCGTGCACGCGGTGGCGCCGGGCCGGCATGGCCAGGGCGTATCCGAGCGCGGGGAGGACGAGGACGAGGGCCGTCAGGGGGGCCAGCCAGGGCAGCGCGCCGGGGAAGAAGAGGAGGCACGAGGCGAGGAGCACGCCGGCCGCGAGCAGGGGCCCGCTCGCCGCGAGCCACGCCTGGGCGGTCCACCAGCGGCGGGCGCGGGGGCCGACGGCGTGGGCCGGCGGCCGGAGTTCCACGTGCGTTTGCGGAGGGTGCGGATCTCCGGCCACCATGTTCCCCCGATTTCTTTCCAAGTCAGTTGTATCGTTATGCAGATCGTATGGCAATACAGTTGACCCGCAAAAATCTGAGAGGCAGGCGCCGTGCCCAAGCGCGTCGACCATGACGAACGCCGCCGCACCATCGCGGAGGCCCTGTGGCGGATCGCGTCGACGCGCGGCCTGGAGAGCGCGAGCCTGCGCGACGTGGCGGCCGAGGCGGGCATGTCGCTCGGGCAGCTGCAGCACTACTTCCGCAGCCGGGGCGAGATGCTGGTCTTCGCCCTGGAGCACATCAACCAGTACGCCGGCGCCCGCGTCCGCAAGCGCATCACGGCCGCGGGCGACGCGCCCGGCCCGCGCACGGTCCTCGGCGAGATCGTCGCCGAGCTGCTGCCGATGGACGACAACAGCCGCAACGGCATCATGGTCCAGCTGGCCTACTTCATCCTCGCCGTCCACGACGAGCGCATGCGCCACTACGCCAAGGAGGGCACCCCCGCGCTCGTCTCGCTGCTGGCCGAACAGATCCGGCTGGGGATCGAACGCGGCGAGGTGGCGACCGACCGCGACCCCGGGGCGGAGGCGATCCTGCTGCTCTCCCTGACCGACGGCCTCGGCAATTACGTGCTGCTCGACGTGTTCACGCCCGCCGAGGCGATGCGCCTGGCCACCGCGCACCTGGACCGGCTGTTCACTCCCTGACCGCGCCCGGCGGCCCGCGGCGCCGTCAGCCGCCGGACCGGTGCGCCGGGCGCCGTCCCGGGGTCAGCGCGTCCGCCAGTTCGTCGAGCGCGTCCAGCAGCAGCTCCGAGGCCCGCACGGCCACCCCCTCCCCGCCCGCCGCCGCCCGCCAGGCGGCGTGCGCCCGGTGCGGGGCCGACCAGTCCAGCGGCCGGCGCTCGCGGACGGCGGACACCGCCTCCGGCAGCGCGGCGCGCAGGGCGGCCGCGAACGTCCCGGCCCCCGGCGAGGGTCCGGCGTCCCGGTCCGGCATGTGGGCCTCCATCAGCATCGTCGCGCGCCCCATCGTGGCGAGCGCCGACTCCGCCCCGCGTTCGGCGCGGCGCGAGATGCCGCGGTGGCGCACCGGCTCCTTCTCCGCGCGGGCGACGGCCTCCTCCCACTCCAGGCGGGCCGCCCGCGAGTCCAGCAGGGCCTCGCGCACCCGGCGCGGCTTGCGGTCGGCGGGGAGGGCGTACACGGCGAGGACGGCGAGGGAGTAACGGCCGTTGGCGTGCAGCCAGTCGGCGAGCCGGTCGCGCAGCCGCAGCGTCTCCCAGGCGGGGAAGAGCGCGTAGGCGGTCAGCGCCAGCAGCCCGCCGAGCAGGGTCAGCGTCAGCCGGGCCCACACCGTCTGCGACCAGCCCTCGCCCGCGATGCCGAGCAGGAAGACCACGTAGGCGGCGAGGCAGGTGGAGGCCACGCTGTAGCCCGTGCGCAGCAGCAGGTACATCAGCGCGATGCACAGCACCGCCAGGCCGGCGCAGACGTAGGCGCCCGGGTGGGCGAGGACCATGAGGCCGCCGGCGAGCCAGACGCCGACGACGGTCCCGGCGAAGCGCGCGACGCCCCGCGAGTAGGTCTGGGCGAAGTCGGGGCGCATGACCATCACCGAGGTCATCGGCGCCCAGTAGCCGTGCCCCAGCGGCAGGGCGTTGCCCAGCGCGTAGCCGGCCGAGACGACCGCCGTGACCCGTACCGCGTGCCGTCCGATGGCCGAGGACCAGCGCGCCTCGCGCCGCAGGGCCCGCAGCCCCACGGGCACCAGCCGGGGCACGGAGGGGCGCAGCAGGTGCCGGCGCTCGCCGGGGGCGGCGGGGCGGGTGGACTCGACGCGCTCGTCGGCCGACTCGACGACGTCGGCGAGCAGCACGATCAGCCGCAGCCCGGAGCGGCGGGCGGCGCCGTGGAGGACCAGCCGGTCCTCGTCGGGCACGTCCAGCGCGGCCATCACCTCGGGGGTCATCTTCACCGGCTTCCCCCAGCGGACGGCGTGCGCCACCGCGTCGAGGACGGCCGCGGCGGCGCCCAGCAGCTCACGGACGCGGTCCCGCTCGGGCCCCTCGGGGGGCGCGCCCGTGACGGGGTCGGCGAGCGAGGCCAGCACGGGCCGCAGCCGCTCGGCCAGGCCGCGGGGGCCGGCCAGCTGGTGGGGCCGGCGCCTGGCCTGGCGCGGCGTCAGGGCGGCGGCGCTGCGGGCGTCCATCAGCGGCTGCGGGTCGAAGCGGGCCACGGGGTCGTGGCGCAGGCGGCGCGCGTAGTCGGCCTCGGCGGCGAGCGCGTCCGCCAGCACGTCCCGCTGGCGCCCCCAGGGGCGGATCGGGAAGACGACGATGAGCGCCGCCTGCACCAGGCCACCGAAGAGGATCAGGCCCGCGTGGTGCAGCGCGCCGAGGACCGAGGTCGGCAGGGTGACGGTGAACAGCATGACGGCGACCATCTGCGAGGCCACCATGCCCGACACCGGGCCGATCGCCCACGCCATGCCCGCCAGCAGCGTCCACAGGGCGAGCAGGACGGCGAAGAGGACGGGATCGGCGATGGCCGTGTACCCGATGAACGTGCTGAAGGCCAGGCCGGCCGCCACGGCCAGGGCCAGCACCGGCCGCGGCCGCCAGCTGCGCTGGAAGGTGGCCAGCCCCGAGGCGAAGGCGCCGAAGGCGGAGGCCACCGCCAGCTGGGGCGTGGCCAGCCACAGGTTGACGCCGATGACGATCGCGACGCCGCACGCGCCGCGCAGCGCGACCAGCGGTTCCAGTTTGGTCCGCTCGATCGTCAGCCCGGCACGTGCGGTGGCCTTCAGCGCGCTCGTCCAGGTCATGCCCGCAGCTTACGGTCCGATCACCGCATAACGGGGCAATCAGGACTAGCGGTGGCTGGGGAAGCCCAGGTCCACGCCGCCGTCCTGCGGGTCGGGCCAGCGGGTGGTGACGACCTTGCCGCGGGTGTAGAAGTGCACGCCGTCGTTGCCGTAGACGTGGTGGTCGCCGAAGAGGGAGTGCTTCCAGCCGCCGAAGGAGTGGTAGCCCACCGGTACCGGGATGGGCACGTTGACGCCCACCATGCCCGCCTCGACCTCCAGTTGGAAGCGCCGGGCCGCGCCGCCGTCGCGGGTGAAGATCGCGGTGCCGTTGCCCCAGGGCGAGGCGTTGATGAGGGCCACGCCCTCCTCGTAGGTCTCCGCGCGCAGCACGCACAGCACGGGGCCGAAGATCTCCTCGCGGTAGGCGTCCGCCCCGACGGGCACCCTGTCGAGCAGGGACAGCCCGATCCAGTGGCCGTCCTCGTAGCCCTCGACCGTGAAGCCCGTGCCGTCGAGGACGACCTCGGCGCCCTGGGCGGCGGCGCCGTGCACGTAGGAGGCGACCTTGTCGCGGTGGGCCCTGGTGATGAGCGGCCCCATCTCGGACGTGGGGTCGTCGCCCGGGCCGATCTTGATCTTCTCGGCGCGCTCGCGGATCTTCGCCACCAGCTCGTCGCCGGTGTCGCCCACCGCGACGACCGCGGAGATCGCCATGCAGCGCTCGCCGGCGGAGCCGTAGGCGGCGGAGACGGCGGCGTCGGCCGCGGCGTCGAGGTCGGCGTCGGGCAGGACCAGCATGTGGTTCTTGGCGCCGCCGAGCGCCTGGACGCGCTTGCCGTGGGCGGAGGCGGTGGTGTGGATGTGTCGGGCGATCGGGGTCGAGCCCACGAACGAGACCGCGGCGACGTCGGGGTGTTCGAGCAGCCGGTCGACGGCCGTCCGGTCGCCGTTGACGACGTTGAGGACGCCGTCGGGCAGGCCCGCCTCGGCCGCCAGCTCCGCGAGGCGGATCGCGGGCGAGGGGTCCTTCTCGCTGGGCTTGAGGACGAAGGTGTTGCCGCAGGCGACGGCCAGCGGGAACATCCACATCGGCACCATGGCCGGGAAGTTGAACGGCGTGATGCCCGCGACGACGCCCAGCGGCTGCCGGATCGAGGCAACGTCCACCCGGCCGGAGACCTCGGTGGACAGCTCGCCCTTGAGCTGCGTGGTGATCCCGCAGGCCAGCTCGACGATCTCCAGTCCGCGGGCGACCTCGCCCAGCGCGTCGGAGTGCACCTTGCCGTGCTCGGCGGTGATCAGCGCGGCCAGCTCGTCGCGGTGGGCGTCCAGCAGGGCGCGGTAGCGGAAGAGCACCGCCGTGCGCGCCGCCAGCGAGGAGCCGCGCCAGGTCGCGAAGGCGGCCCTGGCGGCCGCGACGGCCGCGTCGACCTCCTCGACGGACGCGAACGCGACCCGCGTGGTGACGGCACCGGTCGCCGGGTCGGTCACCGGCCCGTACTCGCCGGAGGTGCCTTCGACGGACTTGCCGTCGATCCAGTGGTGGACGGTCTTCATCTGCTGCGGCCTCTCTCACTTCAAAGATAGCGACGGCGGGCGACTGCGTTGCGGTCGTACTCCTCCCGGGCCGTCACGGCCGCCGGGCGGGTCGCGGTCTCGGCGACAGGCACATCCCACCACGCCTGTGCGGGGGGCGCGCCCGGCACTGTGTCGGCTGTTTCGGTCTCCACGTAGACACATGTGGGCCGGTCCGAGGCCCGGGCCTCGGCCAGCGCCTCCCGCAGCCCGGCGGTCGTGCGGGCGCGCAGCACCGTCATGCCGAGCGAGGCGGCGTTGGCGGCCAGGTCCACGGGCAGCGGGTCGCCGGTGTACGTGCCGTCGGGCGCGCGGAAGCGGTAGGCGGTGCCGAAGCGTTCGCCGCCGACGGCCTGGGAGAGGCCGCCGATGGAGGCGTAGCCGTGGTTCTGCACCAGGACCACCTTGATGGCGATCCCCTCCTGCACGGCCGTGACGAGCTCGGTCGGCATCATCAGGTACGTGCCGTCGCCGACGAGCGCCCACACCGGGCTGTCGGGGTCGGCGATCCGCACGCCGATGGCGGCCGGGATCTCGTAGCCCATGCAGGAGTAGCCGTATTCGAGGTGGTACTGGCGGCGGGAGCGGGTCCGCCAGAGCTTGTGCAGGTCGCCGGGGAGCGAGCCCGCCGCGTTGACGATCACGTCCTCGTCGCCGACGACGGCGTCGAGCGCGCCCAGCACCTGGGCCTGGGTGGGGCGGGCCCCGTCGCCGCGCCCGTCGGACGGGGAGTACGCGCGGGCGACGACCGTCTCCCACTCGGCCTTCCCGGCGGTGTACGCGCTCGCGTACACGTCCGGGACGCGGTAGCCGCGCAGGCCCTCGGCCAGCGCCTGAAGGCCCGTGCGGGCGTCGGCGACGAGCGGCAGGCCGGCCATCTTGTGGGCGTCGTCGGGGGTGATGTTGAGGTTGACGAAGCGGACGCCGGGGGCGGTGAAGAGCGTCGCGGAGGCGGTGGTGAAGTCGCTGTAACGGGTGCCGACGCCGATGACCACGTCGGCGGCGCGGGCGAGCGCGTCGGCGACGGCGGTGCCGGTGTGGCCGATGCCGCCGACGTCCGCCGGGTGGTCGTGGCGCAGCGAGCCCTTGCCGGCCTGGGTGGAGGCGACGGGGATGCCGGTGGCGTCGGCCAGCGCGCGCAGCGCGTCCTCCGCCTCGCTGTGGTGCACGCCGCCGCCGGCGATCAGCAGGGGCCGCCGGGCGGACCGCACCGCCCGCACCGCCTCGGCCAGCTCGGCCGGATCCGGGCCCGGGCGGCGCACGTGCCAGACGCGCTCGGCGAAGAACTCCTCCGGCCAGTCGTACGCCTGCGCCTGCACGTCCTGCGGCAGGGCGAGCGTGACGGCCCCCGTCTCGACGGGGTCGGCGAGGACGCGCGCCGCCCGGAGGGCGGCGGGGACCAGCGCCTCGGGGCGGGTGATCCGGTCGAAGTACCGGGAGACCGGGCGCAGGCAGTCGTTGACGGAGACGTCGCCGGCGCCGGGGTGTTCGAGCTGCTGGAGCACGGGGTCGGCGGGGCGGGTGGCGAAGGTGTCGCCGGGCAGCAGGAGGACGGGCAGGCGGTTGACGGTGGCGAGGGCGGCGCCGGTGACGAGGTTGGTGGCGCCGGGGCCGATGGAGGTGGTGACGGCGTGGGCGGAGAGCCGGTCGTGGTGGCGGGCGTAGCCGACGGCGGCGTGCACCATGGCCTGTTCGTTGCGGCCCTGGAAGTAGGGCAGCGCGTCCCCGCTCTCCAGCAGCGCCTGCCCGATCCCGGCCACGTTGCCGTGGCCGAAGATGCCCCAGCAGGCGGCGACCAGGCGCCGGCGGCGCCCGTCGCGCTCGGTGTACTGGCGGGCCAGGAACTCCACCAGGGCCTGGGCGACAGTGAGGTGCCGGGTGGTCATCGGTCCCCTCCGGGGCGGGTCAGCGGCAGGCGCGGGTCGGCGGCCTGACCGGGCCAGGTGGTCCGGATCCAGGCGTGGTCGGGGTGGTCGCGGATGAGCCACTCCCGCTCGGCGCCGGGGCCGGCCATGACGTTGAGGTAGTACATGTCGTGCCCGGGCGCGGCGATGGACGGGCCGTGCCAGCCGTCGGGGATCAGCACGGCCTCGCCGGTGCGGACCTCGGCGAGCACGTCGGTGCCCCCGTCGCGGGAGGGCGAGACCCGCTGGTACCCGAGGCCCGGGCGGCCCTCGGGGGAGTCCGCGATCTCGAAGTAGTAGATCTCTTCGAGCTCGGACTCGCGGCCCGGGTGGTGCTCGTCGTGCTTGTGGGGCGGGTAGGAGGACCAGTTGCCGCCGGGGGTGAGGACCTCCACCGCGATGAGCCGGTCGCACTCGAAGACGCCGGCGGCGGCGAAGTTGTTGACCTGGCGGGAGCAGCTGCCGCTGCCGCGCGTCTCGACGGGCACGGACCGGGCGGGACCGTACCGCGCCGGAAGCCGGCGCCCGCAACGCGCCCCCGCGAGGGCGATGCGCCCGCCGGCGGGCGTGGTGAGGGTGACGCGGGCGTCGCGCGGCACGTAGGCGAAGTCGGTGACGGCGGTGAAGACACCGGCGCGGCCGTGGAGGACGAAGGCGTCGCCGTCGGTGGTGGTGACGGTGACGTCACGGCTGCTGAGGGGAAGGACGATCCACTCGCTGCCGGCGGTGTCGAAGGTGTGACTGCCACCGGGCGGAAGGTCCAGGACGCGCAGGGAACTGTACGCCCAGCCGGCGTCCTCGGGGGCGATGTCCAGCGTGTAGGGGTGAGGGCTGGGCGCGGTCATGCGGGTTCCTCGTCTCGTGACACCGGTACGACACCGCCGGGATCGCCGTGGCGGCGGGCGTTCTCTCGCTGGTGGGCCGGTTTCCCGCCGGGGGGAGGCCCGGGGCCCGACCGGGGGCGGGGCACCGGCGGACGGCCGGGCGCCGGGGCCGAAGCCTCGCCTCGGGGCAGGGGGGCCGGGCAACCGGGACCGAAGCCCCCGCCCCCCGGGGGTCCGGGGCGCAGCCCCGGTTTCGGGAAGGGGCGGGACCGGGGAACCCCCCGCCGCCGCAGCGGCGACCGACCCACCGCGAGGCGACCGGCGGTGCCCAACGACCCGACCACAGGGGGCAGGCGGCCGGGCACCGGCACCGAAGCCCTCACCCCGCCGCAGGGGGCCGGGCAGCGCGAGCCGAAGCCCCCGCCGCCCCGGGGTCCGGGGCGCAGCCCCGGTTTCGGGAAGGGGCGGGACCGGGGAACCCCCCGCCGCCGCAGCGGCGACCGACCCACCGCGAGGCGACCGGCGGTGCCCAACGACCCGACCACAGGGGGCAGGCGGCCGGGCACCGGCACCGAAGCCCTCACCCCGCCGCAGGGGGCCGGGCAGCGCGAGCCGAAGCCCCCGCCGCCCCGGGGTCCGGGGCGCAGCCCCGGTTTCGGGAAGGGGCGGGACCGGGGAACCCCCCGCCGCCGCAGCGGCGACCGACCCACCGCGAGGCGACCGGCGGTGCCCAACGACCCGACCGCCCGGCCGCCGACGCACGTCACAGCAGCCCCACGGCCGTGTCCACGGCCCCCTCGACGTCCCCGTCCGGCGGATACAGCAACGCCCGCCCCACCACCAGCCCCTGAACGCTCGGCAGCCGCAGCGCCGACCGCCACCGCTCGTAGGCCGCCTCCTGGTCCTCCCCCACGTCGCCGCCGAGCAGCACCGCCGGCAGGGTCGAGGTCTCCATCACCCGCGCCATGTCGTCCGCGTTCCGGGTGACGGGCACCTTGAGCCAGGTGTACGCGGACGTCGCGCCGAGCCCGGAGGCGATGGCGATGGACGTGGTGACGGCCTCCGGGCCGAGGTCGTTGCGGACCGTCCCGTCGACGCGCCGGGACAGGAACGGCTCGACGAACACCGGCAGCCGCCGCGCGGCCATCTCGTCGATGGCGCGTGCCGCGGACTCCATGGTGGTCAGCGAGCCGGGGTCGTCGTAGTCGATGCGCAGCAGCAGCTTGCCGGCGTCGAAGCCGCGCCGGACGAGGTCGTCGGCGCGGGGGCCGGTGAAGCGGTCGTCCATCTCGAAGGAGGCGCCGAAGAGACCGCCGCGGTTCATGGAGCCCATGACGACCTTGTCCTCCAGCGCGCCGAGCAGCAGCAGGTCGTCGAGGATGTCGGCGGTGGCGAGCACGCCGTCGACGCCGGGGCGCGTGAGGGCGCGGCAGAGCCGCTCCAGGAGGTCGGCGCGGTTGGCCATGGCGAGGCTCCGCCCGGCGACGTCGAGGGCGCCGCGCGCGGTGTGGTCCGCGGCGATGATCATGAGCCGCCCGCTGTCGCCGAGGAGCGGCCGCCGCACCCGCCGGGCGGCGGCCTCGGCGATGGCCTCCGGATGCCGGCTGCGCACCCGGGTCAACTCCCCGATGCGCACGCCCTTCACGCGCCGCCCCCGGACAGCCGGCTCCCTGCCACGGGGCCACCGCCGGCGGTCCCGTTGCCCGGGCGGGCACCCGGACCGGCCTCGGGACAGTCGGCCTTGGGGCCGTCACTCCGGACGACCCCGAGGCCGGCAGCCCGGCCGCTGCCCGGGCCGGACGCCGGCCCCGGGCGCGGCCCGGCCTCGTCGGACGCCCCCGCACTCGCGGAGCTGGCACCGGCGCTCGCGCCGGGCATGGCGAGGCCGCAGGTCGCGGGGCCACCCCCCGGGCGGCCGGACCCAGGACCGTCCCCCACGCCGCCACCACCCACCGTCCCCCCGCCCCCCAGTACCTCCGCCACCTCGTCGCGCCCCGGCATCGCCGACGAGCACGCCAGGCGCGATGCCACGATCGCGCCCGCCGCGTTGGCGTAGCGCACGGTGCGGGGCAGGTCCCAGCCGGCGAGGAGGCCGTGGCAGAGGGCGCCGCCGAAGGCGTCGCCGGCGCCGAGGCCGTTGACGACCTCCACTTCCACCGGCGGGACCCGCACGGCGGTGCCGTCGCGGTGGACGGCGAGCACGCCCTCGGGCCCCTGTTTGACGACGGCGAGCTCCACGCCCGCGGCCAGCAGGGCCCGCGCCGCCGCGTGCGGCTCGCGCTCCCCGGTGGCGACCTCGCACTCCTCCGCGTTGCCCACCGCCACGGTGGCGTGGGCGAGGGCGGCCGCGTAGTGCGGGCGCGCGGCCGTCGCGCCGCCCGCGGCGGCCCAGAAGACCGGCCGCCAGTCGAGGTCGAAGACCGTCACCGCCTTCCGCGAGCGCGCCGCGAGCGCGGCGAGCGTCGCGCCGCGGCTGGGTTCCTCGCTCAGGCCCGTGCCGGTCATCCAGAAGACGCGGGCGGCCCGTACGGCGTCCAGGTCCAGCTCGTGGGCGTGGATCTCCAGGTCCGGCGCCTTGGGCCGGCGGTAGAAGTAGAGCGGGAAGTGGTCCGGGGGATGGATCTCGCAGAAGGTCAGGGGCGTGGGATAGGCGGCCACGGGCGTCACCCAGCGGTCGTCCACGCCGAAGTCGCGCAACGCCCGGTGCAGGAAGCCGCCGAAGGGGTCGTCGCCGGTGCGGCTGATCAGGGCGGTGCGGCGGCCCAGCCGGGCGGCGGCGACGGCGACGTTGGCGGCCGACCCGCCGAGGAACCTGCCGAAGGTCTCGGCATCGCCCAGCCCCACCCCGGTCTGCAGCGGATAGAGGTCCACCCCGAGCCGGCCCATGGTGATGAGGTCGTAGGGACCGGTCATGGTCTTCCCCTCCGCGCTTCGGCTCGCTCCGGGCTCAGGTCTAGCCGGGCGCGCACAGCCGTGTCAAGCATTTGTCCTTACATAAGGACGTGGCCACATCGGGGCGCCACCGAGGGAGGATTGACGTTACGTCCATATGTCCGGACGAAACCTTGACACTCCCCTGCCCAGCCAGGAAGCTACGGGCATCCCAGCCCTTGCCCGGTCACCGCCGGCCGGCGAGAGGAGAGCCGCCGCATGGATGCCGCCGCCCGACCGCCCCTTGCTCCCGCTCTGGACCGCATCCGCGTGGGCTCCGCGCCGGATTCGTGGGGCGTCTGGTTCGCCGACGACCCGGCCCAGGTCCCCTGGGAGCGCTTCCTGGACGAGGTCGCGGAGGCCGGCTACGAGTGGATCGAGCTGGGCCCGTACGGCTACCTGCCCACCGACCCCGCCCGGCTGCGCGACGAGACCGGCCGCCGCGGCCTGCGGGTCTCCGCGGGCACGGTCTTCACCGCCCTGCACCGCGGCCCCGCCGTCTGGGAGGAGACCTGGGAACAGGTGTCGCGCGTCGCGGCGCTGACGCGGGCGACGGGCGCGCACCACCTGGTCGTCATCCCCTCCTTCTGGCGCGACGACCGGACGGCGGAGATCATCGAGAGCCCGGAGCTGACCGCCGAGCAGTGGCGCCACCTCAACACCGGCATGGAGCGGCTGGCCGAGCGGGTCCTGGGCACGTACGGGCTGTCCATCGCCGTCCACCCGCACGCCGACACCCACATCGACACCGAGGCGCACGTCGAGCGCTTCCTCGACGCCACCGACCCCGGCCTGGTCAACCTCTGCCTGGACACCGGCCACTACGCCTACTGCGGCGGCGACAGCGTCAAGCTCATCAAGACCTACGGCGAACGGATCGACTACCTCCACCTCAAGCAGGTGGACCCGGCCGTCCTGTCCGACGTGCGCGAACAGGGCCTGCCCTTCGGCCCGGCCGTGCAGCGGGGCGTGATGTGCGAACCACCCCGCGGCGTACCCGCACTGGAGCCCGTACTGGCGGCGGCACAGGGCCTGGGCGTGGACCTGTTCGCCATCGTCGAGCAGGACATGTACCCCTGCCCGCCCGACCGGCCCCTGCCCATCGCCCGGCGCACCCGCGCCTTCCTGCGCTCCTGCGGCGCATAGCCCAGCGGTAACGAGCCTTCGAGGAACGAGCAATGACGCACAACGGAACCCTGGGCGTGGCCGTGATCGGCACCGGCCGGATGGGCTCGGACCACGTCCGGCGCCTCGACGAGGTCGTCAACGGCGCCCGCGTGAGCGCCGTGGTGGACATCGACGCCGCCCGCGCCGAGGCGGTGGCCGCCCGCATCCCCGGGTGCACCGCCTGGACCGATCCCGCCGCCGCCATGGCCTCGCCCGACGTCGACGCCGTGCTCATCGCCTCCCCCGGCCCGGCCCACGAGGCCGCGCTGCTGGCGGCGTTCGCACACGACCTGCCGGTCCTGTGCGAGAAGCCGCTCACCCCGGACGCCGCCTCCGCCCTGCGAGTGGTGGAGGCGGAGGTCCGGCTGGGACACCGGCGGGTACAGGTGGGCTTCATGCGGCGCTACGACGCCGAGTTCCGGCAGCTGAAGGCACTGCTCGACGGCGGCGGGCTCGGCCGGCCACTGATGCTGCACTGCACACACCGCAACGCCTCGACACCACCGGGCTTCACCAACCCGATGACGATCAACGACTCGGTGGTGCACGAGATCGACGCGACCCGCTGGCTGCTGGGCCAGGAGATCACGGCCGTCACCGTCCTGCGGCCCGCCCCCTCGGGCGGCGCGCCCACAGGGCTGAGCGACCCGCAGCTCGTCCTCCTGGAGACCTCGGGCGGCGCGGTCGTGGACGTCGAGATCTTCGTCAACTGCGGCTTCGGCTACCAGGTGCGCTGCGAGGCCGTCGGCGAGCGCGGCACCGCCCGGGCCGGTGACGCGCACGGGCTGTACGTCAACGCCGCCGGCCGGTGGGGCGGGGAGATCGCCCAGGACTTCGTGGTGCGCTTCCGGGACGCCTACGACCGCCAGCTGCAGAGCTGGGTCGACGCCACGCGGCGCGGCGAGACCGTGGGGCCGAGCGCCTGGGACGGCTACGCGGCCGCCGCCGTATGCGAGGCGGGCGTCCGGGCCCAGGAGACCGGCCTGCGCACACCGGTCGCCCTCGCCGAACGCCCCGGCCTGTACGCGGCCGACGAGACGAAGACCGACGAAGCGAAGGCCGACGAGACGAGGACCCACGAAGTGAAGGCGGGCCGGATGACGGCGGGCGGGATGACGGCGGGCGCGGCACAGGCCGACGAGACCCGGGCGGGGGCGGCGCAGGCCGACGCGGCGACGGCCCGCGAGGCGACGGCCCGCGAGGCGACGGCGGGTGAGCACCGTGGCCGGTGACCGTCTGCGGATCGGCGTGCTGGGCGCCGGCCGCATCGGCTCGTTCCACGCCCGCACGCTGGCCGCCGCCGCGGGCGTCGGGGAGCTGGTGATCGCCGACGCCGACCCCGCCCGGGCCACCGATCTGGCCGTCTCCCTCGCCGGATCCTCCGCGCAGGTCCGTACCGCCGCCTCGGCACAGGAGGTGCTCGCGGCGAGCGACGCGGTGGTCATCGCCACCGCCACCGCCGCGCACGCGGACCTGATCACCCGGGCGGCCCGGGCCGGGCTGCCCGTGTTCTGCGAGAAGCCCCTGGCCCTGGACCCGGCGGGCACCCGCGCCGCGCTGCGCGAGGCCGAAGCGGCGGGCATCCTGCTGCAGATCGGCTTCCAGCGGCGCTTCGACGCCGGGTTCCGGGCGGCACGCGAGGCGCTGCGGGCGGGCGCGCTGGGGCGGGTGCACACCATCCGGTGCGTGAACTCCGACGCCGTGCCGCCACCGGCCTCCTTCGTACCGCTGTCCGGCGGGCTGATCCGCGACTGCATGGTCCACGACGTCGACACCCTGCGCTGGCTGACGGGACGTGAGGTGGTGGAGGTGTACGCGCGGGGCTCCAACGGCGGCGCGGCCTTCTTCCGCGAGGCGGGCGACGTGGACACCGCCGCCGCGCTGCTCACCCTCGACGACGGCACGCTCGCCACGGCCACCGCGACCCGTTACAACGGCGCCGGCTACGACGTGCGGATGGAGCTGTCGGGCGAGCGCGACCAGTGGGTCGTGGGGCTCGCCGGGCGGACGCCCGTGACCTCGGCCGAGCCGGACGGCCCCGCAGCACCCGAACGGCCCTGGCCCGGCTTCCTGGAACGGTTCGCGGACGCCTACCGCGCCGAGGTGGCGGCGTTCCTGCGGGCCGTGCGGGGCGAGGAGGAGAACCCCTGCCCCGGCGAGGAGGGACTGCGGGCCCTCCTCGTGGCGGAGGCGTGCGAGCTCTCGCGCCGGGAGAACCGCCCGGTGCGGGTGGCCGAGGCGGCCGAGGCGGGCTGAGGGACCGGGGTGGGCCCGGGCCGCCGTCACCGCGCCCGTTGCGTCACTCCCGTGTAACGGTCGTCACACTCGCGCCGGGCTTCCGTCACAGAAGCCCGACAGCCCTCCGTCACGGTCACTCTCCGTCGTGGCCCGGGGACAGGCTTGCGGTCGAGAACGGCCGCGCCGCAGCTCCCCCAACGGACCCCCTCCGTGGCTGCGGCGCAGCGGAGAGGCGCGAGAGATGACCGACCGTCGACTCTGGTCCTACAAGGAGATCGCCGCGCACATCGGCGTGCAGACCGACACCGTGCGCTCGTACCGCAAGCACGGACTGCTTCCCTCCCCCGACCTCACGGAGGGCGGCAGACCCTACTGGTTCGCCGACACCATCCGCACCTGGGTGACCCAGCGGCCCGGCCGCAACGGACGCGCGCGCGGCCGGTCCTGACCCTTCTCCCCACCCACCGCCCCACCGGCCCGCAGAAACCTTCAATCCCTGCCCTTCACCCCCCGGGGAATACCCCCGGGGGGTACAGTGCTGTGACGTGCCGGACGGCACGAGCACGACACTTCCCGAGGAGTACGCCCATGACCACCACCGTCTACAAGGTGACCGGCATGACCTGCGGCCACTGCGAGTCCGCGGTCACCGAGGAGGTCTCCGCGCTTGCCGGCGTGACCTCGGTCGCGGCCGTGGCCGCCACGGGCCTGGTCACGGTGGTCTCCGCCGCACCGCTGGACGACGAGGCCGTCCGCGCCGCCGTGGACGAGGCCGGATACGAGCTCACCGGCCACGCCTGAGCCGTCCGGGCCGGGCCTTTCTTCACGCAATCCCCACAAGTAGGGTCTTGCCCTTTTACGCCCCGTTGCTCCGCGAGACCTAGATCACAGGGATTGGGAGGTAACCATCCCGGGGGGACATTGGTCTAACCAGGCAGTGCTGGATCGTCTTGGGGGACGGACCGGCCACGCGTGGCCGGGGCACGTACCCGGGGAGCTTTGAGCGGCCCTCCCGTACGTACGCGTCCCGGCAGATCGCGTCCGTCCGCTCCTGGCCGGATCCCGTGGGGGGAATCCGCGCCGGGACAGGAAAGCGCCTCGCTCCGACCCGTGGGGGGATCGGAGCCGGGGCGCTTTTCACTTGGTGCCTACACGTACGCAGTGCCCGCGTGTGCGGCCGCGGACATACGACGGCGCCCCGCACCGTGACGGTGCGGGGCGCCGCTGTACAGAGGGGCTGCGCCGGGGTCAGCGCTGCTCGACCGGCACGAAGTCGCGCTCGACGACGCCCGTGTAGATCTGGCGCGGGCGGCCGATGCGGGAGCCGGGCTCCTTGATCATCTCGTGCCACTGGGCGATCCAGCCGGGGAGCCGGCCGAGCGCGAAGAGCACGGTGAACATCTCGGTCGGGAAGCCCATGGCCCGGTAGATCAGACCGGTGTAGAAGTCCACGTTGGGGTAGAGGTTGCGCGAGACGAAGTAGTCGTCGGAGAGCGCGTGCTCCTCCAGCTTCAGCGCGATGTCCAGCAGCTCGTCGGACTTGCCGAGCGCCGAGAGGACATCGTGCGCCGCCGCCTTGATGATCTTCGCCCGGGGGTCGAAGCTCTTGTAGACGCGGTGGCCGAAGCCCATCAGGCGGACGCCGTCCTCCTTGTTCTTCACCTTGCGGATGAAGGAGTCGACGTCGCCACCGTTGGCCTGGATGCCCTCCAGCATCTCCAGCACCGACTGGTTGGCACCGCCGTGCAGCGGGCCCCACAGGGCGCTGATGCCCGCGGAGATCGAGGCGAACATGTTCGCCTGCGAGGAACCGACCAGACGCACGGTCGAGGTGGAGCAGTTCTGCTCGTGGTCGGCGTGCAGGATCAGCAGCTTGTCCAGGGCGCTGACGACGACCGGGTCCAGCTCGTACTCCGCGGCGGGCACCGAGAAGGTCATGCGCAGGAAGTTCTCGACGTAGCCGAGGTCGTTGCGCGGGTAGACGACCGGGTGACCGATCGACTTCTTGTACGCGTAGGCCGCGATCGTCGGCAGCTTGGCGAGCAGCCGGATCGTGGAGAGGTGGCGCTGCGTCTCGTCGAACGGGTTGTGGCTGTCCTGGTAGAAGGTGGACAGCGCGCTGACGACGGACGACAGCATGGCCATGGGGTGGGCGTCGCGCGGGAAGCCGTCGTAGAACCGCTTGACGTCCTCGTGCAGCAGCGTGTGCTGGGTGATCTCACCCTTGAACGCCGCGAGCTCGTCGACGGTCGGCAGCTCACCGTTGATCAGCAGGAACGCCGTCTCCAGGAACGAGCTGCGCTCGGCGAGCTGCTCGATCGGGTAGCCGCGGTAGCGCAGGATGCCCTGCTCGCCGTCGAGGTAGGTGATCGCGGACTTGTAGGCGGCGGTGTTGCCGTAGCCGGAGTCCAGGGTCACCAGACCGGTCTGCGCACGGAGCTTGCCGATATCGAAGCCCTTGTCGCCGACGGTGCTGTCGACCACCGGGTAGGTGTATTCGCCGTCCCCGTACCGCAGTACTACAGAGTTGTCGCTCACGTCATCCCTCACCGACGTTGTGCCTCTTCTTCGAGGTGCCCTGACTACCCCTACCTTCCCCCATTTGGACGATGTACGTGCACTCGGGGTCGGCCATAGGGCCTAAAGACGGCACTGAGTGCCGTCCAGCCTGCCCATCCTGCCCCCTTCGCCCGGATTGGTAAACCGCTCAGAGACGAATGCCACCTCCGAGGCGGTGATCCAGCGCCGTGCAACGCCTGCCCGCCGACACCGTGCGCACCGCCTGTGCCAGCGCACGCCGGGAGCCGACCAGCACCACGAGACGCTTTGCCCGGGTAACGGCCGTGTAGAGAAGATTGCGCTGCAGCATCATCCAGGCACCCGTGGTGACGGGGATCACCACCGCCGGATACTCGCTGCCCTGCGAGCGGTGGATGGTCACGGCATAGGCGTGGGCGAGCTCGTCCAGCTCGTCGAAGTCGTAGCCGACCTCCTCGTCCTCGTCGGTGCGCACGGTCAGCCGCTGCTCGACGGCGTCCAGCGCCGTGACCACGCCCACCGTGCCGTTGAAGACTCCGTTCTGCCCCTTCTCGTAGTTGTTGCGGATCTGGGTGACCTTGTCGCCGACGCGGAACACCCGGCCGCCGAAGCGCCGCTCGGGCAGGTCGGGCCGGGCGGGCGTGATCGCCTGCTGCAGCAGCCCGTTGAGCGTTCCCGCTCCTGCCGGACCGCGGTGCATGGGTGCCAGCACCTGCACGTCACGCCGCGGGTCGAGCCCGAACCTGGCGGGGATGCGCCGGGCGGCCACGTCCACGGTCAGCCGGCCCGCCTCTTCGGTGTCCTCCTCGGCGAAGAGGAAGAAATCCTTCATCCCCTGAGTGATGGGCGGCACCCCGGAGTTGATGCGGTGTGCATTCGTCACCACGCCGGACTGCTGTGCCTGCCGGAAGATGCGCGTGAGCCGGACGGCCGGGACGGGGCTGCCCGGGGCCAGGAGGTCGCGCAGCACCTCGCCGGCGCCCACCGAGGGCAGCTGGTCCACATCCCCGACGAGCAGCAGGTGGGCGCCCGGGGCCACGGCCTTGACCAGCTTGTTGGCCAGCAGCAGGTCGAGCATGGACGCCTCGTCGACCACCACCAGGTCGGCGTCCAGCGGCCGGTCGCGGTCGTAGGCGGCGTCACCGCCGGGCTTGAGCTCCAGCAGCCGGTGGACGGTGGAGGCGTCGGCGCCGGTGAGCTCGGACAGGCGCTTGGCGGCCCGGCCGGTGGGCGCCGCCAGCACGACCTTGGCCTTCTTCGCCCGGGCCAGCTCGACCACCGACCGCACGGTGAAGGACTTGCCGCAGCCCGGCCCGCCGGTGAGGACCGCGACCTTGCTGGTGAGGGCGAGCCGGACGGCCTCCTGCTGCTCGGGCGCGAGCTCCGCGCCCGTCCGGCCGGCGAGCCAGTGCAGGGCCTTGACCCAGTCGACGTCCCGGAAGGCGGCCAGCCGGTCGTCCGGGGTGCGCAGCAGCCGGGTCACCTGCCCGGCGAGGGAGAGCTCCGCGCGGTGGAATGGGACGAGGTAGACGGCGGTGACCGGCTCCCCGCCGTCCGGCCCGGGAACCTGCTCGCGGACCACTCCCGGCTCGTCCTCGCCGTCACCGCCCGGCGCGGCCAGCTCGGCGAGGCAGTCGATGACGAGGCCGGTGTCGACCTGCAGCAGCTTCACCGCGTCGGCGATCAGCCGCTCCTCGGGCAGGAAGCAGTGGCCCTGGTCGGTGGACTGGGACAGGGCGTACTGCAGGCCCGCCTTGACGCGCTCGGGGCTGTCGTGCGGGATGCCGACGGACTGGGCGATGCGGTCGGCGGTGAGGAAACCGATGCCCCAGACGTCGGCGGCCAGCCGGTAGGGGTGGTTGCGGGTGACGGAGATGGAGGCGTCGCCGTACTTCTTGTAGATGCGCACGGCGATGGAGGTGGAGACGCCGACGCCCTGCAGGAAGAGCATCACCTCCTTGATGGCCTTCTGCTCCTCCCAGGCGGCGCCGATGGACTCGGTGCGCTTGGGGCCGAGCCCGGGGACCTCGATCAGGCGCCGGGGGTCCTGTTCGATGACGTCGAGGGTGTCGGTGCCGAAGTGGGTGACGATGCGGTCGGCGATGCGCGGGCCGATGCCCTTGATCAGGCCGGATCCCAGGTAGCGGCGGATGCCCTGGATGGTGGCGGGGAGGACCGTCGTGTAGTTCTCCACGGTGAACTGCCGGCCGTACTGCGGGTGGGAGCCCCAACGGCCCTCCAGGCGCAGCGACTCGCCCGGCTGGGCGCCGAGGAGCGAGCCGACCACCGTCAGGAGGTCGCCGCCGCCACGGCCGGTGTCGACGCGGGCGACCGTGTACCCGCTCTCCTCGTTGGCGTAGGTGATCCGTTCGAGGACACCTTCGACCACTGCCAGTTGCACCATGCCCCGACGGTACCGCCGGGGTCCGACAGGGCGTTCGGGCCTGTGGATAGCCGGGATTCCGCTTCGCGGACGGCCGGGATTCCGTTCGGCGCCGCGCGGCGGTCCGGACGACGCCCCGTGGCGGCGCACGTGATTCGAGGGGCCCGGTCCGACGACCGAGCCCCTCGCGTTCCCCCCGGAACCGGCTTCCTCCGAATCCCCCCGGATCCCTCCCCAGGAAGCCTGATGTACCTAACGACCCTCCAGACCGCCGAAGGGTTGCAGCGATTTCGAGGCGTTACCATTCCTTTACCTACCGTAGGGAACGTCCGTTCACAGCACGTGCTCGCGATAGCGCTCCAGCACCTCGGCCAGCACCTCCGCGCCCGGCCGCCGCCACAGCGCCGGGCTGAAGATCTCCACTTCGGCGGGGCCCGCGTAGCCCGCGGCGTCGAGCCGTTCGCGGAACCACCGCAGGTCCACGCACCCCTCCCCCAGCTGGCCCCGGCCCAGCAGGACCCCCTCGGGCAGCGGGGTGACCCAGTCGGCGAGCTGGAAGGCCGCGATGCGGCCGTCCCGCCCCGCCCGGACGAGCTGTCGGGCGACCGTGTCGTCCCACCACAGGTGGTACGTGTCCACGACCACGCCCACCTGCTCCGCGGGGAACCGCCCGGCCAGGGCGAGGGCCTGACCGAGGGTGGAGACCACGCAGCGGTCGGAGGCGAACATCGGGTGCAGTGGCTCGATCGCCAGCCGCACCCCGTGCCCGGCCGCGTAGGGGGCCAGCCCGGCGAGGGCGTCGGCGACCCGTTCGCGGGCGCCGTGCAGGTCGCGGCTGCCGGCCGGCAGCCCGCCGGAGACGAGCACGAGGGTGGCCGTGCCGAGGGCGGCCGCCTCCTCGACGGCGGCCCGGTTGTCGGCCAGTGCGGCGGCCCGGCCCGCCGGGTCGGCCGCGGTGAGGAAGCCGCCCCGGCACAGGCTGCTGACGGTCAGTCCGGCACGGCGCACGAGCCGGGCGGCCGCCGCGGTGCCGTACGCCCGCACGGGCTCCCGCCACAGCCCCACGGCGCGCACCCCGGCGGCCGCGCAGCCCGCCACGAGCTCGGGCAGCGACCACTGGCGCACCGTCTGCTGGTTGAGGCTGAACCTCTCCAGGCCCGGCGTCACCGCTCCACCCCGTGGACGGCCAGCAGGGCGGCCATGCGGGCCTCCGCCGCCTCGGGGTCGGGGAACAGGCCGAGGGAGTCGGCAAGTTCGTAGGCGCGCGCCAGGTGCGGCAGCGGGCGGGCGGCGTGCAGTCCGCCGGCCATGGCGAAGTGCCCCTGGTGACCGGCGAGCCAGGCCAGCAGGACGATGCCCGTCTTGTAGCAGCGCGTCGGCGGCGCGAAGAGGTGCCGGGCCAGCTCGACGGTGGGGTCCAGCAGGGCCCGGAAGCCCCGCCGGTCACCGCGGTCCAGGCGCCGCACGGCGTGGGCGGCCAGCGGGCCCAGGGGGTCGAGGACGCCGAGCAGGGCGTCGCTGTGGCCGTGCCCGTCGCCCTCGACGAGGCCGGGGTAGTGGAGGTCGTCGCCCGTGTAGCACCGCACGCCCGGCGGCAGCCGGCGCCGCAGCGCCCGTTCGTGCCCGGCGTCCAGCAGGGACACCTTCACCCCGTCGACCTTGTCCGGGTGGGCGGCGACGATCCTCAGCAGCGTGCCGGTGGCGGCGTCGACGTCGGTGCTGCCCCAGTAGCCCTCCAGGGCGGGGTCGAACACCGGGCCGAGCCAGTGGAGGATCACGGGCGCGGCCGTCTGGCGCAGCAGCCGCCCGTACACCTCCTCGTAGGGCTCCGGTCCGGTGGCGAGGGCCGCCAGGGCCCGGGAGCCCATCAGGACGGCCCGGGCGCCCGCCGCCTCCACGACCGCCAGCTGCTCCTCGTAGGCCGCCGTGACGGCCTCCAGGCGCCCGTACGGCGGCGTCAGCTGGTCCGTGCCGGCCCCGCACACCAGGCGGCCGCCCACGGCCCGCGCCTCGGCGGCGGAGCGGCGGACGAGCTCGGCCGCCGCCGGCCAGTCCAGCCCTGTGCCGCGCTGGGCGGTGTCCATGGCCTCGGCCACGCCCAGGCCGTGCTCCCACAGGTGGCGGCGGAAGGCGAGGGTGGTCTCCCAGTCGAGGGTGGCGGGGCCGTAGGGGGTGGTGTTGCCGAAGGGGTCCGCGACGACGTGGGCCGCCGCGAAGAGCGTCCGGCTCGCGGGAGGCGGCCCCGGCGGCAGGGGCGCCGCCGTCCGCCGGGACTCGTAGCGGCGCAGCGCCCCGGTGGCGTCCGGCAGCCGGATCACGGCGTCGCCTCCGGGACGGTCAGCCGGCGCCCCTCGTCGGAGGAGCGGCGGGCGATCTCGGCCAGCTGCACCCCGCGGGCGCCCGCGAACAGGTCGAAGCGCCAGGGCCCGCCGAGGGCCACGTGCCGCAGGAACAGCTCCCACTGCGCCTTGAAGGCGTTGTCGTCCCGGCCGTCGCCGGGCACCTCGTGCCATTGGGCGCGGTAGTCCTCGCGGGCGGGGGCGTCGGGGTCCCACACGGGCCGGGGTGTGGCGGTGCGATGCTGGGCGCGGCAGTGCCACAGCCCGGCGACGGCCGAGCCCTCGGTGCCATCGATCTGCAGCTCCAGCAGTTCGTCCCGGTGCACCCGTACGGCCCAGGAGGAGTTGAACTGGGCGATGGCGCCGCCCTGGAGTTCGAGGACGGCGTAGGCCGCGTCGTCGGCGGTCGCCTCGTAGGCGTCGCCCTGTTCGTCCCAGCGGCGCGGGATGTGGGTGGCCAGCCGTGCCTGGACGGCCCGTACGGGCCCGCACAGCTCGCGCAGGACGTACTCCCAGTGGGGGAACATGTCGGCCGCTATGCCGCCGCCGTCCTCGGCGCGGTAGTTCCACGAGGGTCGCTGGGCGGGCCGCCGGTCGCCCTCGTGGACCCAGTAGCCGAACTCGCCGCGCACGGAGAGCACCCGTCCGAAGAAGCCGCTGTCGGCGAGCCGCTTCAGCTTGCGCAGGCCGGGCAGGAAGAGCTTGTCCTGCACGACCCCGTGCCGCACCCCGGCCTCCTGTGCGAGCCGGGCCAGGGCGAGGGCGCCCGCGAGGCCGGTGGCGGTGGGCTTCTCGCAGTACACGTGCTTGCCCGCCGCGATGGCCTTGCGCAGGGCCGCCTCGCGCGCGGCGGTGACCTGCGCGTCGAAGTAGACGTCGACGGCGGGGTCGGCGAGGACGGCGTCGAGGTCGGTGGACCAGTGCGCGATCCCGTGGCGGGCGGCGAGCGCCTTGAGCCGGGGCCCGTCCCGTCCGACGAGCACCGGCTCCGGCCACAGCACGGTGCCGTCGCCGACGTCGACGCCGCCCTGCCGGCGCAGGGCGAGGACGGAGCGGACGAGGTGCTGGCGGTGGCCCATGCGGCCGGTGACGCCGTTCATGGCGATGCGCAGGGTCCTGACGGTCATCGGCCGGTCTCCTCCCGCCGTCGGATCGGCCGTCTTCGGCACCAAGGGCATTTCCCGCCGGGATGCGGGGAAACCGATGTGCATGAAGCTGGCGTTCTCCACCCTCGGGGTGCCCGGGATGTCCCTGCCCGACGTGGCGCGGCTGGCGGCCGCGTACGGCTACGACGGGGTCGAGCTGCGCGTCCATCCGGAGGAACCGGTGCACCCCGGTCTCTCCCCCGCCGGCCGGGCCGCCGCGGCCCTGGCCTTCGCGGACGCGGGCGTGGCGGTCCTGGCCGCGGCCGGGTACGCGCGCGTGGCCGCACCCGGGCCCGACGGACCGGTCCTGAAGGAGCTGGAGGACCTGGTCCGGCTCGCCGCGGACCTGGGGGCGCCGTACGTACGGGTGTTCCCCGGCGGCGAGGACCTGCCGGCCGGCGAGGCCGACGAGGTCGCGGCGCGCCGGCTCGCGACGGTGGCGCCGCTCGCGGCGGACACGGGCGTGCGGGTGCTGATGGAGACCCATGACTCGCACCGCCGGGCGCAGGACGCCGTGCGCGTCCTGGGCCCGGTGGGGCACGGCAGCGTGGGCGCGCTCTGGGACGTGCTGCACACCTGGCTGGGCGGGGAGGAACCCGCCGCCAGCTTCCCCGCCCTGGCCCCCCACCTGGGCTACGTGCAGGTCAAGGACGTCGCCTCGGCGGAGGAGACGGCGCCGCTGCCGCTGGGCGCGGGGGTACTGCCCCTGGGTGCCTGCGTGGGGACGCTCACGCGGGCCGGCTGGGACGGCTGGCTGTGCTGGGAGTACGAGAAGCGCTGGCATCCGCAGGCGGCCGATTTCCTGCAACTGGCGGGGCCGGGGGCCGAGTACCTGCGGGGGCTGCTGGCCGCCGCCCCGCGCGGGAGGTGAGCGCGACGCCGCCCACCAGCAGCACCGCCGCGGACCAGCGCAGCGCGCTCACGTGCTCCCCGAGCAGCAGCGCGGCCGACGACATGCCGAAGACGGGCACCAGCAGGGTGAAGGGGGCGACGGCGGAGGCGTCGTAGTGGCGCAGCAGGAAGCCCCAGGCGCCGAAGCCCAGGACGGTGGAGACCCAGGCGACGAAGAGGACGGCTCCCACGCCGGTCCAGTCGAGCGAGCCGAGCGCCTCGGCGTCGGCGTCCGGCCCTTCGAAGAGGAGCGAGAGCAGCAGCAGGGGCAGCACGGGGACGCAGCTGACCCAGACGATGAAGCGCAGCGCGTCCGGGGGCGCCGCCTTGCGGGTCAGGACGTTGGAGACGCCCCAGAAGGCGGCCGCGGCCACCACGAGGGCGAAGCCCAGGAGCGGCCCGGAGGTGCCCTCGTCGACGGCCGCCACGACGATGCCGGCCAGGGCCACGCCCATGCCGGCCAGCCGGGACCGGCCGGTGCGTTCGCCCAGGGCGGCCATGGCGAACAGGGCGGTGAAGACCGCCTGGATCTGGAGCACCAGAGAGGACAGCCCGGCCGGCATGCCGGCCCGCATCCCGATGAACAGCAGGCCGAACTTGCCCACGCCGAGCACCAGCCCCACGCCGATGATCCACCGCCACTTCACCGGTGGCCGTCCGACGAAGAACACGGCGGGCAGGGCGGCGGCGAGGAAGCGCAACGCGCAGAACAGCAGGGGCGGGAAGTGGTCGAGCCCCGCATCGATGACGACGAAGTTGACGCCCCACAGGGCGGCTATGAGGACGGCCAGGACGATGTGCAACGGACGCATGCGAGGAGCATCACGGCAGCCGACCATGTAGCACCAGCACACATTTCTTCATGATGGAGTTCAGCAGCGCTCAAACGACGCGGGCGCTGGGACCATGGGGGTGGGAAGACCATGCTGGACCTGTCGCGCCTACGGGCTCTGCACGCCGTCGCCGTGCACGGTTCGGTGAGCGCCGCGGCCGACGCGCTGGGATACACCCCCTCCGCCGTCTCGCAGTCGATCACCAAGCTGGAGCGGGAGACCCGCACCACGCTGCTCGAACGCCGCGGCCGGGGCGTGGTGCTGACCGACGCGGCGGCCCGGCTGGCGGCGACGGCGCAGGAGTTGCTGGCCATGGTCGAGCGGGCGGAGACCGACCTGGAGGAGCGGCGCGGGGTGCCGGCCGGCCGCCTGGTCATCGGCGCGTTCGCCTCCGCCGCCCGCGGCCTGCTGCCCGGTGCGCTGGCCGGGCTCAGCCGCGAACACCCCGCCCTGGACGCGCGTCTGGTCGAGGTCGACCCGCACCTGTCCGTCGGCCAGGTGGCCCAGGGCGTCCTGGACCTGACGGTCACCTTCGAGTGGGACATCAACCCGTTGCCCGCTCCGGAGGGCCTGGAGCGGGTGTGGATCGGCGACGACCTGTGCGACCTGCTGGTGCCGGCGGGACACCCGCTGGCCGGCCGGGAGGGCCTGCACCACCGGGACCTGGCGCACCAGCGCTGGATCTGCCAGCCGGCCGACACGGTCTGCCACGACTGGCTCGTGCGCACGCTGCGGGCCGCCGGCGCCGAGCCGGACCTCGCCTACCAGACGGCCGAGAACCACACCCAGGTCGCGCTCGTGGCGGCCGGCCTGGGCATCGCCCTGATGCCCAGGCTGGGCCGCGGCCCGCTGCCGGAAGGGGTCGTGGAGGTCTCCCTCGATCCCGTCCCGGTGCGGCGCCTGTTCGCGTACTGGCGCACGGGCGCCTCCCGCCGGCCGGCGATCACCGAGACGGTGCGGCACCTGCGGTCCGTCTGGCCCCGGCGCACCGTCTGAACTCCCTGTGCCGGCGGCGGACCGCCCGGTGGACGGCCGCGGGGGGCGCGGCCACCCTCCGCACACCCTCCCGCACGCCTGGCGTGCGCTGGTGGCCATCGGGTAACTCTTGAGGCTCGCACGGCGGGTTGGGGGAGATCATGCGCCATCGCGCGCTGCCGGAGGCGCTGTTCGCGTTGGCCGTCCTGTGCGGTGCGTGCGCACTGACGGGCTGTCACGCCCCGGCCCGTTCCGGCGCGGGGAACGTCGCCCAGGGCGAGAAGGCCGCCCTGTCGCCGGCCGAGGCGGGCCGCAACCCGACGTTCCTGGGCCGTGGTGCGTGCACGGGCCGGGGCCGGCCGGCCTACGAGGAGGTGGACTGTGCGAGCGAGCAGGCCGCCGCGAGCGTCCTCGCCCGTTATTACGGCCCGCAGGCCGGGGGTCCGCGCTGCCCCGAGGCCACCGACTTCGTCCTGCACATCACGGCCGTCAACACCGGCACGTCGGAGTCCGAGAGCGCCCCGGAGGGCTACGCCTGCATGCGCAATCTGCGGCCCCCGCACCCGGGCGACCCCGGCAGGGGCGGCGGCCCGCTGACGGTCGCGGGCGACTGCGTGTACACCGAGCGGCGCGGGGTGGTGAAGGAGACCGCCTGCGAGGGGGCACAGGGCCCCGCCCCGGAGTTCCGGGTGGAGGAGACGGTCGCCGCCCGCGAGGACTGCCCGCCGGAGACGGACCTGTACGTACAGGTGGGCGGCGGGGCACCCGTGGGGTGCGCCCGCCGCCTGCCCTGAAGGGCCTCGGCCCCGGGGGCCGGGCACGGCGTTACGGCCGCAGGGTGTTCCGCTTCTCCACCGGCGTGCGGTCGAGCTTGGCGTCGTACGGCGCCAGCGGCTTGGCGTGCTTCTCGTCCTTCTGCACGGCGGCGGGGGCGACGCCCGCCCAGCGCAGGACCTCGGCGGTGGCCACGGCGCGCTCGTCGGCGACGAGGTCGGAGATCTTGCTGCCGTGGTTGCCGCCCGGCGCGTAGAACCGGAAGTCGTGCCGTGCCGCGGCGTTCTTGCCCAGGCGGAACGGTTCAGCACTCCACGGGTCGTTCTGCCCGTAGACGAACAGCATGCGCTTGCTGTCCTCGCGCACCCAGCGGTCGACGTCCGCCATCGCACCGTTGCGGAAGGTCATCGGTATGTCGCGCGGCACGTAGTTGCGCGGCTGGTAGATGCCCGGGTACCGCAGCAGGCCCTTGAGGTGCGGCGACCTGAACGTCGGCGCGCCGAGCTCGGTGCCCGCCTGGTAGTAGTACGGCGTGAACTGCTCCAGGCCCTGGTCGGTGTACGCCTCGAAGCCGGAGATGTCGTCGATGAACTTGTAGAGCTCGTCCGTGGACGCCTTGGTCGCCGGGACGGTCTTGCAGTCGCTCTGCAGGTGGTACTGCCAGAAGGCCCACACCAGGTCGAGGACGACGTTCTCGTACGCCTTGTCGGCGCTGCCGACGACCTTGAACGTCTTCTTGTTGGCGTCCGCCCACTTCTGGTAGCGGGCGACGATCTCGTCGCGGCGCACCAGCGCCTCGCGCTGCACGGACTCCAGCTGCGTGCGGCACGCCTTGTCGCCGACGCCCGCGAAGAAGCGGTCGTAGGCGGAATCCTCGTTGTTGACCACGTCGTTGGGTGCGACGTAGGCGACGGTGCCGTTCATGTCGTCAGGGTAGAAGCGCCGGAAGTAGGTGGCCGTCATGCCGCCCTTGCTGCCCCCGGTGGCCAGCCAGTTCTTGTTGTAGACCGGCTTGAGCGCCTGGAAGAGGCGGTGCTGGTCGCTGGCGGCCTGCCAGATGTCCAGCTTCGACCAGTCGGCGGGCTGGGGCCGCGACGGGGTGAAGTAGCGGTACTCCATCGACACCTGGTTGCCGTCGACGATGCGGGTCGGCTCGCTGCGCGACGGGTTGGTGCTGACGTTGTAGCCGGAGGTGAAGAAGACCGTCGGCCGGTCCGTGGCCTTGTGCAGCAGGGTGAAGCGCTGCTCGAAGGTGCCCTTGGCCGGGTTGCGGTGGTCGACGGGCTGTTTGTAGTTCAGGACGAGGTAGCGGTAGCCCTCGTAGGGCTTCTCCTCGACGAAGGTCATCCCCGGAATGCTCAGGATGCGTTGCTTTATGTCCGGCGCGGTGTCGGCGGTCGTCGCCGCACCCGCCGTCGCGCCGCCGGCACCGACCGCCCCTATGGACATGGTCAGTGCCAGCAGCGCTCTGACAGCCTTGCGCATGCGCCCTCCCCTGGGTTCGCAAAGGTCGCCGCGAACCTACCGGGGGCAACATCCGCCACGCCAGGGGCAGTCGGTTGTGATCTTGGCAGCGCCGGTCCGCGCCGGCCTGCGCCGGTGCTGCGCCTGCCTGCGCCGGGCTCAGGCGGCGGGGACGACCTCCCCCTTGAACGTCCGCCACAGCTCCGCGTACCGCCCGTCCTGCGCCAGCAGCCGCTCGTGCGGACCGTCCTCCACGACCCGGCCGTGGTCGAGGACGACCACGCGGTCCGCGCGGGCGGCCGTGGTCAGCCGGTGCGCCACCACCAGGGTCGTGCGCCGCCCTGCGAGCCGGTCCGTGGCCTGGTTGACCAGTGCCTCGGTCGCCAGGTCCAGCGCGGCCGTCGCCTCGTCCAGCAGCAGCACGTCCGGGCCGACCAGCTCGGCACGGGCCAGGGCGATCAACTGCCGCTGTCCGGCGGAGAGGTTGCGGCCCCGCTCGGCGACCGTGTGCAGGTAGCCGCCGTCCAGGGTGGCGATCATCTCGTGCGCGCCCACCGCCCGGGCCGCCGCCTCGACCTCGGCGTCGCTCGCGTCCGGGCGCCCGTAGGCGATGGCGTCGCGCACGGTGCCGGGGAAGAGGTACGGCTCCTGCGGCACGACGCCGAGCCGGTGCCGGTAGCCGACCGGGTCCAGCTCGCGCAGGTCGCGGCCGTCGACCAGAACGGCCCCCGAGGTGGGGTCGTAGAAGCGCGCCACCAGCTTGACCAGCGTCGACTTGCCCGCGCCGGTCTCGCCGACGAAGGCGACGGTCTGACCGGCGGGGATCGTCAGCCGGATGCCGGAGAGGGCGGGCTGCTCGTCGCCGGCGCCGTAGTGGAACGACACGTCGTCGAAGACGACTTCGCCGCTCAGTCCGCTCACCGCGCGCGGCTCCCGGGCCACCGGCGTCGTCGTCGGTTCGCGCAGCAGGTCCTGCACCCGGCCGAGCGAGACCGTCGCCTGCTGGTAGCCGTCGAAGATCTGCGAGAGCTGCTGCACGGGCGCGAAGAACAGGTCGATGTAGAGCAGGTACGCCACCAGCGCGCCGGCCGTCAGCGTGCCGTCGCTCACCCGGCCCGCGCCCACGATCAGCACCGCGGCCGCGGCGACGGACGACAGCAGCTGGACGAACGGGAAGTACACCGAGATCAGCCACTGCCCGCGCACCCGCGCCTGCCGGTAGGACGCGCTGCGCTCGGCGAACCGCCGGGCGCCCGGTGCCTCGCGGCGGAACGCCTGCACGATGCGCAGCCCCGCGACGCTCTCCTGCAGGTCGGCGTTGACGACGCCGACGCGCTCGCGGGCGAGCTCGTACGCCTTGACGCTCTGACGGCGGAAGAGGACCGTGCCGAGGATCAGCGGGGGCAGCGTGGCGAGCACGACCAGGGCCAGCTCGACGTCGAGGACCAGGAGGGCGACGAGTATGCCGAAGAAGGTGAAGACGGAGACCACGGCCGTGACCAGACCGGTCTGCAGGAACGTCGACATGGCGTCGACGTCCGTCGTCATCCGGGTCATGATCTTGCCGGTGAGCTCGCGCTCGTAGTAGTCGAGGCCGAGCCGCTGCAGCTGGGCGAAGATCTTCACGCGCAGCGCGTAGAGGACGCGCTCGCCCGTCCGCCCGGTCATCCGCATCTCGCCGACCTGCGCGGCCCACTGTGCCAGCACGACGAGCAGGGCGAGGCCGGACGCGGCCCACACGGCGCCCAGTGCCATGCGCTGGACGCCCTGGTCGATGCCGTGCCGGATCAGCACGGGCAGCAGCAGGCCGGCGACGGCGTCGAGGGCCACGAGCAGCAGGCTGACCGCCAGCGGCGCCCCGAAGCCGCGCAGCAGGTGCCGCAGGCCGTACGACTCCTCCGGCCGTGCGGCCTGCTCCTCGTCGATGCCGGGGGTGTCGGTGGCGGGCGGCAGGGCGTCCACCGCGGCGAGCAGCTCGGGCGTGGCGGGCATGCCGGCGAGGGCGCCGTGCCCGTGCCCGGGGACGTCGGGGGTCTCCTTGCGGATCCACAGGTGGGGGGTGACGCCGTCGGCGACGGGGCGGCCGCCGGAGTGGCCGGAGGCGTCGGCCAGGGTGTCGGCCAGGACGGCGCCAGCGGGGTCCTTGCCGACTCCGGCGAGCTCCTCGGGGTCCGTCAGCAGCGTGCGGTAGCGCTCGCAGCGGGCCTGGAGCTCCTCGGCGGTGCCGACGTCGACGAGCCGGCCGCCGTCGAGGACGGCGATGCGGTCGGCCAGGGCGAGGGTCGAGGCCCGGTGGGCGATGAGCAGGGTGGTCCGGCCGGCCATGACGCCGCGCAGGGCCTCGTGGATCTCGTGCTCCACGCGGGCGTCGACGGCCGAGGTCGCGTCGTCCAGGAGCAGCAGCCGCGGGTCGGTGAGGATCGCCCGGGCGAGCGCGATGCGCTGGCGCTGGCCGCCGGAGAGGGTCAGGCCCTGCTCCCCGACGCGGGTGGCGTAGCCGTCGGGGAGGGCGGTGATGAAGCCGTCCGCCTGGGCGGCCCGGGCCGCCGCCCGGACCTGCTCGTCCGTGGCGCCGGGGACGCCGTAGGCGATGTTGTCGCGGATGCTGTCGGAGAACAGGAAGCTGTCCTCGGGCACGAGCCCGATGGCCGCCCGCAGCGAGGACAGCGTCAGGTCGCGCACGTCGTGGCCGCCGACCTTCACGACGCCGGAGGAGGCGTCGTAGAAGCGCGGCAGCAGGAGGGCGAGGGTGGACTTGCCGCTGCCGGAGGCGCCCACGACGGCGACGGTCTCGCCGGGCTCGACGCGCAGCGAGAGGCCGTCGAGGACGGGGTGGGCGGGGTCGTAGCCGAAGGTGACGTCGTCGAACTCGACCATGGCGGGAGCGTCCTCGGGCAGCTCGTGCGCCCCGTCGCGCTCCTGCACCACCGGCTCGGTGTCGATGAGCTCCAGGACGCGCTCGACGCCGGCCCGGGCCTGCTGCCCGACCGTCAGGACCATGGTCAGCATCCGTACGGGCGCCACGAGCTGGGCGAGGTAGGTGGAGAACGCCACGAACGTGCCGAGCGTGACCTGCCCGCGGGTGGCCATCCAGCCGCCGAGCGCCAGCATGGCGACCTGCCCGAGCGCGGGCACGGCCTGCAGGGCGGGGGTGTAGCGGGCGTTCAGCCGGACCGTGCGCATCCGGCCGGCGAAGAGCCGGCGGCCGACCTCGCGCAGCTTCCCGGCCTCCTGCGCCTCCTGCCCGAAGCCCTTGACGACGCGCACGCCGGTGACGGCACCGTCCACGACGCCCGCGACGGCGGCGGCCTGTCCCTGCGCGTACCAGGTGGCGGGGAAGAGCTTGGTGCGGCTGTGCCGGGCCAGGAACCACAGGGCGGGGGCGACGGCGAGGGCGACGACGGTGAGCAGCGGCGAGAGCACCGCCATCACGACGAGCGAGATGACGAAGAGGAGGATGTTGCCGATCATCATCGGCAACATGAACAGCAGGCTCTGGATCAGCTGGAGGTCGCTGGTGGCCCGGCCGACGACCTGCCCGGTGGACAGCTCGTCCTGCCGTTTGCCGTCGAGGCGGGCGAGCGCCGCGTACATCTCGGTGCGCAGGTCGTGCTGGACGTCGAGCGCGAGCCGGCCGCCGTAGTAGCGCCGGACGTAGGTCAGGGCGTAGACCACGACCGCCGCGGCCACCAGGAGGGTGGCCCAGGGGGCGAGGGGACGCTGGTGGGAGCCTATGACGTCGTCGATGATCAGCTTGGGTATGAGCGGGACGAGCGCCATGACGGCCATGCCGGCGAGGGACGATCCGAGCGCGAGCAGTACCGCGGTGCGATACCGCCAGCAGTACGACGTGAGCCTCCTGGCCCACCCCTGACCGGTTGTGTCCGTCGCCGCCACCCGAGACCTCCCGCTGCCCCGCTCCCCTGTTCTGACGGAAGGCCCCAACGCTCCGGTCTGCGGATTTCATCCCGCCGCAACGAAATCGGCAGGCCGGGTACGGGTCACATGCCCGGTACGTACTGGATGAGCAGGTCGATGAGCTTGATCCCGGCGAAGGGCGCGACGAGGCCCCCGAGCCCGTACAGGCTCAGGTTGCGGCGCAACAGCGCATGGGCGGAGGAGGGGGCGTAGCGCACGCCGCGCAGCGCCAGCGGGATCAGTGCGACGATGACGAGCGCGTTGAAGACGATCGCGGAGGCGATGGCGGACGTCGGGCTGTGCAGGCCCATGACGTTGAGCTTCTCCAGGCCCTCGTAGCCGGCGACACCGCCGAACATGGCGGGGACGATCGCAAAGTACTTGGCGACGTCGTTGCAGATGGAGAAGGTGGTCAGGGCACCGCGGGTGATCAGCAGCTGCTTGCCCACCTCGACGATCTCGATGAGCTTGGTGGGGTCGGAGTCGAGGTCGACCATGTTCCCGGCCTCCTTGGCGGCGGAGGTGCCGGTGTTCATGGCCACGCCGACGTCGGCCTGGGCGAGGGCGGGGGCGTCGTTGGTGCCGTCGCCGGTCATGGCGACGAGGTTGCCGCCGGTCTGCTCCTCCTTGATGCGGGCCAGCTTCTGCTCGGGCGTGGCCTCGGCCAGGTAGTCGTCGACCCCGGCCTCGGCGGCGATGGCACGGGCGGTGCGGGGGTTGTCGCCGGTGACCATGACGGTCTTGATGCCCATGGCCCGCAGCTCCGCGAAGCGCTCGGCGATGCCTGGCTTGACGACGTCCTTGAGGTGGACGGCGCCCAGCACCCGGGGCCCGTCGGCGTCCTCGACGGCGACGAGCAGGGGGGTGCCGCCGCCGGCCGCGACGGAGTCGGCGATCCATTCGGCCTCGGCGGGGACCGTGCCGCCGCGCCGGGTGACCCAGGCGCCCACCGCGCTCGCCGCGCCCTTGCGGATGCGGCAGAAGTCGCCCTCGAAGGAGAAGTCGACGCCGCTCATGCGCGTCCCGGCGCTGAACGGCACGAAGCGGCCGTGCACGAGCTCGCCCTCCGAGCGTTCGATGCCGAACTCCTGCCGGGCGAGCTCCACGATGGAGCGGCCCTCGGGCGTCTCGTCGGCGAGCGAGGACAGCTGGGCGGCGTCGGCGAGGAGCTCGGCGGGGATGCCGTGGACGGGCAGGAAGGCGGCGGCCCGGCGGTTGCCGAGGGTGATGGTGCCGGTCTTGTCCAGCAGAAGTGTGTTGACGTCGCCGGCGGCCTCCACGGCCCGGCCGGACAGGGCGAGGACGTTGCGCTGCACGAGCCGGTCCATGCCGGCGATGCCGATGGCGGACAGCAGGGCGCCGATGGTGGTCGGGATGAGGGTGACCAGCAGGGCGACCAGCACGGTGATGGTCTGCGGGGCGCCCGCCCAGCCGGCCATGGGCTGCAGCGACACCACGGCCAGGATGAAGATCACGGTGAGCGAGGCCAGCAGGATGTGCAGCGCCAGCTCGTTGGGGGTCTTCTGCCGACTGGTGCCCTCGACCAGGCTGATCATGCGGTCGAGGAAGGTGTGGCCGGGGCGCGAGGTGATGCGGACGACGATGCGGTCGGAGAGCACGGTCGTGCCGCCGGTGACGCCCGAGCGGTCGCCGCCCGGCTCCCGCACGACGGGCGCGGACTCCCCCGTGATCGCCGACTCGTCGATCGCCGCGACGCCGTCGACGACCTCCCCGTCGCCGGGCACGGTCTCGCCCGCCTCGACGACGACGAAGTCGTACGGCCGCAGGTCGCTCGCCGGGACGCGCTCCTCGGCCCAGTCCCGGCGGTCCATGCTCACCCGCCAGGTGCGCAGCCTGCGGGCCACGGTGGTGCTGCGGGTGCGGCGCAGCGTCTCGGCCTGGGCCTTGCCGCGTCCTTCGGCGACGGCCTCGGCGAGGTTGGCGAAGACCACGGTGAGCCAGAGCCAGACGCTGATGAGCCAGGTGAAGACGGAGGGGTCGAGGAGCGCGGAGACCGTGGTGAGCACGGAGCCCGCCTCGACGACGAACAGCACGGGGTGCCGGACCATCACCCGCGGGTGCAGCTTGCGGACGGCCTCCGGGAGGCAGGTGATCAGCTGCCGTGGCTCGACGAGCCCGCCGCCGACGCGGCGGTGCCGGCGGGCTCGTCGGGACACGGCAGCCCGGCGCGGTGCCGGGGCCTGCGGTGCGGGGTGCTGTTCGGGGGCTTCGGGCGCCAGGGGCAGCATCAGCGGAGGTGGCCTTCGACGGTCGGGGTGCGGCGGTCGGGATGACCGCCTCAGCAAACCGTCCGGACACGGGGCGTGGTCGCGTCCTGACGCCCCCTTGTCGTCGGCGGGGCACGGCCTTACGTGGCCTTTACGCCGCCACGTGGCCGCCCCGGGTGCGCGAACGCCGGAGGGGCCGGGATGGCGGCCCCTCCGGCGGGTGCGGAGCGGGGGTCCGGGGCCATGGCCCCGGGTGGGCTCAGCCGCGGGCGGCGGCGATCTGCCGGGACATGATCGTCGTCAGCTCGTACGCCGCGTGCGAGGCCGCCACGGAGGTGATCTCGGCGTGGTCGTAGGCCGGGGCGACCTCCACCAGGTCCGCGGAGACCAGGTTGCAGGAGGACAGGCCGCGGATGATCTCCAGCAGCTCGCGGGAGGTCAGGCCGCCCGCCTCGGGCGTACCGGTGCCGGGCGCGTGGGCCGGGTCCAGGACGTCGATGTCGATGGAGATGTACAGCGGGCGGTCGCCCACGCGCTGGCGCAGCTGGTCGGCGATCTCGTCGACGCCGCGGCGCATCACGTCCGCGGAGGTGACGATGCCGAAGCCCATCTTCTCGTCGTCCGTGAGGTCCTTCTTGCCGTACAGCGGGCCGCGGGTGCCGACGTGGGACAGCGCCTCGGTGTCGAGGATGCCCTCCTCGACGGCGCGGCGGAACGGCGTGCCGTGGGTGTACTCGGCGCCGAAGTAGGTGTCCCAGGTGTCCAGGTGCGCGTCGAAGTGCAGCAGGGCGACGGGGCCGTGCTTCTTCGCCACCGAGCGCAGCAGCGGCAGCGCGATGGTGTGGTCGCCGCCCAGGGTCATCATGCGGGCGCCGGTGCCCAGCAGGTCGTCCGCCGCACCCTCGATGGTCTCGACGGCCTCGTCGATGTTGAACGGGTTCGCGGCGATGTCACCGGCGTCCGCGACCTGCGCGAGGGCGAAGGGCGAGGCGTCCTGGGCCGGGTTGTACGGGCGCAGCAGGCGCGAAGCCTCGCGGATCGCGTTGCCGCCGAAGCGGGCGCCCGGGCGGTAGGAGACGCCGGTGTCGAAGGGCACGCCCACGACGGCGACGTCGGCGGTGCCGACCTCGTCGAGGCGCGGGAGGCGCGCGAAGGTCGCCGGGCCCGCGTAGCGCGGGATGCGGGAGGAGTCGACGGGGCCGCGCGGTTCACGGGGGGCGGGGGTGCTCATGCGGGAAGCCTCTCGGATCACGGACGGGGCGCCGACGGGTCACGGTCACGTCAACGTCGGAGCAGCGGCGATGGACGTACCCGAGGGTAGGCAGGGAGGCGGATTCCGCACATGTACGGAACTGAAGGGTCCGGCTTCGCCATATGGACACGGCGTCCATCGCGCACTCCGGGGGGAGAATGAGCCCATGCCGATACCACCCAGCCGTACCGAACTGATCGATCACCTCGTCCGTACGCGTATCGCGGGCCTCGTCGCCACGCCCCGTGAGAACAACCTCGCCCACTACCGCAGGCTCGCGCAGGGCGACCGGCACTACTGGTTCGGTGTGGAGCTCGGCGACCGCTGGCGGGACGAGCAGGACGTGCTGGCCGTGATGGCGGAGCGCTGCGGCGTGAGCGACGACCTGGACCACCGGATGGGCCAGGACTCGATCGACCCGGAGCTGACGGTGGCCGCGCTGGAGCGGATGGCGGCGTTCCTGCGCAAGGCGGCGGAGGGCCGGCAGCGGGTGCTGTTCGCCACCGGGCACCCGGGCGGGCTGCTGGACGTCCACCGCACGACGGCGGCCGCGCTGCGGGCGGCGGGGTGCGAGATCGTCTCGATCCCCAGCGGGCTGCGGGCGGACGACGGCTCGGTGTACCAGGTCGCGGACGTGGCGGTGTACGAGCGCGGGGCGACGCTGTGGCACACGCACTCCCCGGCCCCGATGGCCGCGATCCTGGACGGTCTGCTGCGCGAGGGCCGGCTGCTGCCGGACCTGGTGGTGGCCGACCACGGCTGGGCGGGGTGCGCGGCCCAGCGCGGCATCGACACGGTGGGTTACGCGGACTGCAACGACCCGGCGCTCTTCCTCGCCGAGGCGGAGGGCACCCTGCAGGTGGCGGTGCCCCTGGACGACCACGTCCTCGACCCGCGCTACTACGAGCCGATGACGGCGTACCTGCTGGATGCGGCGGGGCTGGCTGGCTAGGCCGCGCTGCGGCCGCCGTTCCATCCCCGGACGACCAGCCAGGAGCCGCCGTAGAGCACGGCGGCTTCGGCCGCCCGCAGGCCGAGCCCGGACACGACCCTGGCGGAGCCGGTGAGTTCGACGACCTCGGCGTGCCAGAAGAAGAACAGCACGATGCCCAGCGCCAGCATCACCACTCCCGTGGTGATCAGCAGGGCCCTCGTCACCATCGGCATCGTCGCTGCGGCGCGCGTCATCGTCGTCCTCTCCCCGGTGACCGTCCCCCTGACGGCCGGTCACCAGGGTAAGACGGCCGCTCAGCCCCGCGGCACGCGGACGACGCCCTCCTGGATGACCGAAACGGCCAGCTTCCCGTCCGCGGTGAAGATCCTGCCCTTCGCGAGCCCCCGGCCGCCCTGCGCGGTGGGGCTCTCCTGGTCGTACAGCAGCCATTCGTCGGCGCGGAAGGGCCGGTGGAACCACATGGCGTGGTCCAGGCTCGCGCCGACGACGTCGCCGACGGCCCAGCCGCCGCGCCCGTGGGCCAGCAGGACGGAGTCCAGGAGCGTCATGTCGGAGACGTAGGTGGCCAGGCAGATGTGCAGCAGCGGGTCGTCCGCCAGTTTGCCGTTCGTCCGGAACCACACCTGCGACGTGGGCTCGCGCGGCTCGCCCACGCTGGCGAACGGCGGCGCGTCGGCGTAGCGCAGGTCGACGGCCCCGCGGGCCTCCAGGATGCGGTCCACGACCTCCTGGCCGCCCAGCCGGCCGGCGTAGCGGGAGAGCAGCTCGGCGGGGGTGGGCAGGGTGAGCGGGTCCGGTGCGGGCGGCATCGGCTCCTGGTGCTCCAGCCCCTCCTCGTGCGTCTGGAAGGACGCGGAGAGGTGGAAGATCGGGTGGCCGTGCTGGACGGCGACCACGCGCCGGGTGGTGAACGAGCGGCCGTCGCGGATGCGGTCGACGGTGTACACGATCGGCACGTCGGGGTCGCCGGGGCGCAGGAAGTAGGAGTGCAGTGAGTGGGCGGGGCGGTCGGCGGGGACGGTGCGGCCCGCGGCCACCAGCGCCTGGGCGGCGACCTGCCCGCCGAAGACGCGCGGTACGAGGACCTGGCCGGCGGTGGTGCCGCGGAAGATGTCCCGCTCGATCCGTTCCAGGTCGAGCAGGCCCAGCAGGTCGTCCAGGGGGGTGAGGGGCTCGCTCATCGGCCGGTGGTCCTTTGACAGGCGGGGGTGCGGTGGTGGGGGTTCCGGGGCTGCGGCGGGTGCGCCCTACAGGCCCATGGACTTGGCGATGATCGAGCGCATGACCTCGCTCGTACCGCCGTAGATGCGGGTGACACGGGTGTCCGCGTACAGGCGGGCGATGGGGTACTCCATCATGTAGCCGTATCCGCCGTGCAGTTGCAGGCACTTGTCGATGACGACGGCCGCGCGCTCGGTGGTGAACAGCTTCACCGAGGCGGCGTCGGCCGCGGACAGCCCGCCCGCGTCGTGGGCCTCCAGGGCGCGGTCCACGACGGCTTCCATCGCGTCGACGTCCGCCCGGCAGTCGGCCAGGACGAACTTGGTGTTCTGGAACGAGGCCACGCTCCGGCCGAAGACCGTGCGGTCCTGCACGTACTCCTGGGCGAACCGCAGGGCGGCGACCGACTGGGCGTAGGCGTTGACGGCGATGCCCAGGCGCTCCTGCGGGAGGTTGTGCGTCAGGTAGCCGAACGCCTTGCCCTCCTCGCCCAGCAGGTCCCCGGCGGGGACCTTGACGTCGGTGAAGGAGAGCTCGGCGGTGTCGGAGGTCTTCAGGCCGAGCTTCTCCAGCTTGCGGCCGACCGCGTAGCCCTCGGAGGCGGTGTCGACGACGAGGATCGACAGTCCGCCGCGCCGGTCCTCGGGGGTGGCGGGGGCGGTGCGGGCGCAGACGAGCACGCGGTCCGCCTGGACGCCGCCGGTGATGAAGGTCTTGGCGCCGTTGAGGACGTAGTGCGTGCCGTCCTCGGAGAGCCTGGCTGTGGTCTTCATGCCGGCCAGGTCGGAGCCGGTGCCGGGCTCGGTCATGGCGATGGCGGTCATCATGTCGCCGGAGACGAACGGCGGCAGCCAGCGCCGCTTCTGCTCCTCGGTCGCGTAGGCGAGGAGGTAGGGCAGGCACAGCGCGGTGTGAACGCCGGCGCTGCCGAAGCTGACGCCGGCGCGGGCGCACTCCTCGGTGAGGACGGCCTGGAACTTGAACGTGCGCTGGCCGGCGCCGCCGTACTCCTCGGGGACCTCGATGCCGAAGACGCCGAGTGCGCCGAGCTTCTTGTAGAAGTCGCGCGGGACCGCGCCCGCCTCGCGCCACTCCTCGTGGAAGGGCACCACTTCGGCGGCGATGAAGTCGCGGACGGTCTCGCGGAACGCCTCGTGGTCCTCGGTGAAGACGGTACGGCGCATGACGCTCCCTCCGGCTGTGTAAGCGCTTGCTCAGCGAAGCTACCGGCCGGTCACCGAGGCTGTCCAGATCCCGTCGGCGCGAAACCGCCGCCGGTCAGGCGGACAGCGCGCCCAGCGCCCCCAGGGCGAGGCGGTGCAGCAGCGCGGCGGTGGCGGCCCGCCCGGAGACGACGCCGGCCCGGCCGAGGTGGGGGGTGGAGTTGAGCAGCCCGAAGACGGCGTGGACGGCGGTGCGCACCTCGGCCTCGGTGGCGCGCGGGTGCAGGGCGCGGACGACCTCGACCCACAGCTCCACGTACTGGCGCTGCAGGGAACGCACGAGCTTGCGGTCGCTGTCGCGGAGCTGGTCGAGCTCGCGGTCGTGGAGGGTGATGAGCGCGCGGTCGTCGAGGGCGAAGTCGATGTGCCCGCCGATGAGCGAGTCGAGCACCTCGGCCGGGCCCGCGCCCGCTTCGGACGCCTCGGCCACGCGCTTGCGGCCACCGGCGAAGAGCCGCCCGCTGATGCCCACCAGAAGCTCGGCGAGCATCGCGTCCTTGCCCGCGAAGTGGCGGTAGAGCCCGGGCCCGCTGATGCCCACCGCGGCCCCTATCTCGTCCACGCCGACACCGTGGAAACCGCGCTCGGCGAAGAGCCGGGCGGCCTCCCGCAGGATCTGCTCGCGTCGGGTGGGGGCGGGGGGAGCCGCCTCGGTCCGGGTCACTGCTTCTTTCACGAAAACAATTCTAGACAGCCGGGTTAGTGGTCGTTAACCTGAAGGAAAGTGTTAACGCTCATTAACCGAGCAAGGGAGCTCGTGGACATGCAGCAGGCACCGGTGCTGGGAAGCGCCGCGGATCCGGCCTCCGACGCCTGGCGGGCCAACGAGGCGGCGCACGGGGAGCTCACCGCGCAGCTGCGCGGGAAGCTCGCCGCGGCGCGCCTGGGCGGGGGCGAGAAGGCCCGGGCGCGGCACACCGCGCGCGGGAAGCTGCTGCCCAGGGACCGGGTGGACGCCCTGCTGGACCCCGGCTCGCCGTTCCTGGAGATCGCGCCGCTGGCCGCCGACGGGATGTACGGCGGGGCGGCGCCGGCCGCGGGGGTGATCGCCGGCATCGGCCGGGTCTCCGGCCGCGAGACGGTGATCGTCGCCAACGACGCCACGGTCAAGGGCGGCACGTACTACCCGATGACCGTCAAGAAGCACCTGCGCGCCCAGGAGATCGCCCTGGAGAACCGGCTCCCGTGCCTGTACCTGGTCGACTCCGGGGGCGCGTTCCTGCCCCTGCAGGACGAGGTCTTCCCCGACCGGGAGCACTTCGGCCGGATCTTCTACAACCAGGCCCGCATGTCCGGCGCCGGCATCCCGCAGATCGCCGCGGTCCTCGGGTCGTGCACGGCGGGCGGCGCCTACGTCCCGGCGATGAGCGACGAGGCCGTGATCGTGCGCGGACAGGGCACGATCTTCCTGGGCGGACCGCCGCTGGTGAAGGCGGCCACGGGCGAGGTCGTCACGGCCGAGGAGCTCGGCGGCGGCGAGGTCCACTCGAAGGTGTCGGGCGTCACCGACCACCTGGCCGAGGACGACGCCCACGCCCTGCGGATCGTGCGGACCATCGTCTCCACGCTTCCACGGCGCGGCCCGCTGCCGTGGTCCGTGGAGCCGGTGGAGGAGCCGAAGGCCGATCCGTCGGGGCTCTACGGCGTGGTGCCGGTGGACTCCCGGACGCCCTACGACGTGCGCGAGGTCATCGCCCGGATCGTCGACGGCTCCCGCTTCGCCGAGTTCAAGGCCGAGTTCGGGCAGACGCTGGTGACGGGCTTCGCCCGCATCCACGGTCACCCCGTGGGCATCGTCGCCAACAACGGCATCCTCTTCTCCGAATCCGCCCAGAAGGGCGCCCACTTCATCGAGCTGTGCGACCAGCGCGGCATACCCCTGCTCTTCCTGCAGAACATCTCCGGCTTCATGGTCGGCCGGCAGTACGAGGCCGGCGGCATCGCCAAGCACGGCGCGAAGATGGTCACGGCCGTCGCCTGCACCAGGGTCCCCAAGCTCACGGTCGTCATCGGCGGCTCCTACGGCGCGGGCAACTACTCCATGTGCGGGCGCGCCTATTCGCCGCGCTTCCTGTGGATGTGGCCCAACGCGAAGATCTCGGTGATGGGCGGCGAGCAGGCCGCCTCCGTCCTCGCGACCGTCAAGCGCGACCAGCTCGAAGCCCACGGCGAGCAGTGGAGCCAGGAGGACGAGGACGCCTTCCGGGCCCCGATCCGCGAGCAGTACGAGACCCAGGGCAACGCCTACTACGCGACCGCCCGGCTGTGGGACGACGGGGTCATCGACCCGCTGGAGACCCGGCAGGTGCTGGGTCTGGCCCTGACCGCCTGTGCCAACGCCCCGCTGCCCCAGAAGGACAGCGCGGCGCCCGGCTACGGCGTCTTCCGGATGTGAGGCGGAGCATGTTCGACACTGTCCTTGTCGCCAACCGGGGCGAGATCGCCGTACGCGTCATCCGTACGCTGCGCGCCCTCGGGATCCGTTCGGTCGCCGTCTTCAGCGACGCCGACGCGGACGCCCTGCACGTCCGCGAGGCGGACACCGCCGTCCGCATCGGCCCCGCGGCCGCCGCCGAGAGCTACCTCTCGGCCGAGCGCCTGCTGGCGGCCGCCGCCCGCACCGGCGCCCGGGCCGTCCACCCCGGCTACGGCTTCCTCGCCGAGAACGCCTCCTTCGCCCGCGCCTGCGCCGACGCCGGGCTCGTCTTCATCGGCCCGCCCGCCGGGGCGATCGAGCTGATGGGCGACAAGATCCGCGCCAAGGAGACGGTCCGCGCGGCCGGCGTGCCGGTCGTGCCCGGCTCCTCCGGGAGCGGCCTGAGCGACGACGAACTCGCCGCGGCCGCCCGCGAGATCGGGATGCCGGTGCTGCTCAAGCCCTCGGCGGGTGGCGGCGGCAAGGGCATGCGGCTGGTCCGGGACGCCGCGCTGCTCGGCGAGGAGATCGCCGCCGCGCGGCGCGAGGCGCGCGGTTCCTTCGGCGACGACACGCTGCTCGTCGAGCGGTGGGTCGACCGCCCCCGCCACATCGAGATCCAGGTGCTGGCGGACGGCCACGGGAACGTGATCCATCTGGGCGAGCGCGAGTGCTCCCTGCAGCGCCGCCACCAGAAGATCATCGAGGAGGCGCCCAGCGTCCTGCTCGACGAGGCCACCCGTGCGGCGATGGGCGCGGCGGCGGTCCAGGCGGCCCGCTCCTGCGGCTACACCGGCGCGGGCACGGTGGAGTTCATCGTGCCGGGCAACGACCCCTCGTCGTACTACTTCATGGAGATGAACACCCGCCTCCAGGTCGAGCACCCGGTGACGGAGCTGATCACCGGGCTGGACCTGGTGGAGTGGCAGGTGCGCGTCGCGGCCGGGGAGCGGCTGGGCCTCGCCCAGGAGGACGTCACCCTGACCGGCCACGCCGTGGAGGCCCGCATCTGTGCCGAGACCGCCCGGGTCGCGGGCGACCGCGTCGACTTCCTGCCGTCGGCGGGCACGGTCCTGGCCCTGCGCGAGCCGGCGGGCGAGGGGGTCCGGGTGGACTCCGGCCTCGTGGAGGGCGTCGAGGTCGGCACGTCCTACGACCCGATGCTCGCCAAGGTGATCGCCCACGGCCCGGACCGCGCAACGGCCCTGCGCCGCCTGCGGGCGGCCCTGGCCGGGACGGCCGTCCTGGGCGTGGACACGAACGTGGGCTTCCTGCGGCGGCTGCTGAGCCATCCGGCGGTGGAGGCCGGGGAGCTGGACACGGGCCTGGTCGACCGGGACGCGGCGACGCTCGTCCCGGCGGAGGTGCCGGAGGAGGTGTACGTGGCGGGCGGGCTGCTGCGCCAGCGGGGGCTGTTCCCCGGCGGGGAAGAGCCCGGGCCCGCCACGTGGGTGGACCCGTTCTCGGTCCCGACCGGCTTTCGCCTCGGCGGCGAAGCCGCCTGGACGCCCCACCACTTCCGCGCCCCGGGTCACACCCCGATGACGGTCCGCGTACGCGGTGACGTCTCGGAGGCGGAGTTCCTGCTGACGCCGGTGGACGAGCCCGTCCCCGCCGCCGCCCCGGCCGGCGCAACGCATCCGCCCACCACCGAGCAGCCCCCCGCCGGCGCGAAGCCGCTGTCGGCCGGGGCCTTGGGGGCCACCGCCGCGGACGACGCAGCGCATCCGTCCGCCACCGGCGCGAACCCCCTGCCGGCCGGTGCCGGGCGGACCACCGCACCCGGCACGCAGGCGCAGCCCGGCGGCCGCCCGGTGCCCGCCACACCCGGCAGCGCGAAGCTGCTGCCCTCCCGGGGGCCCGGGGGCCTGCCCCCCACGCGGCGGAGCCGCACATCGGTGGCGCCGGGACGGGGCGGGGTGGGGGAACAGCTCACGTTCCAGCTCGGCGGCAGCACCCGTACCCTCACCGTCGCCCACGCCCCCGACGGGGGCATCTGGCTGGCCCGCGACGGCGACGCCTGGCACCTCGTGCCGCACGACCCCGTGGAGGCCGCCCTGGGCGGCAGCGGTGCCGCCGCCCACGCCGGCGCCCTCACCGCCCCCATGCCCGGCACCGTCACCGTCGTCAAGGCGGCCGTCGGGGACGAGGTCGAGGCCGGGCAGAGCCTCCTCGTCGTGGAGGCGATGAAGATGGAGCACGTCATAGCCGCCCCGCACGCCGGCACCGTCACCGAGCTCGACGTGACCGCCGGCAGCACGGTCGCCATGGACCAGGTCCTCGCGGTCGTGGCCCCGAGGGAGGAGGCGTGATGAACGGCCTGCCCATGACCGTGCCCGACCCGGCCCTGCCCACCCGCGTCCGCATCCACGAGGTGGGCCCCCGCGACGGCCTGCAGAACGAGAAGACGATCGTCCCGACGGAGGTCAAGGCCGAGTTCGTCCGCCGCCTCGCCGACGCGGGCCTGACCACCGTCGAGGCGACGAGCTTCGTGCACCCGCGATGGGTGCCGCAGCTGGCCGACGCCGAGCAGCTGCTGCCCATGCTGGACGGCGTCGCGGCACGGCTGCCCGTGCTGGTGCCCAACCGGCGCGGCCTGGAGCGCGCCCTCGCGCTCGGCGCCCGCGAGATCGCCGTCTTCGGCAGCGTCACGGAGTCGTTCGCCAAGGCCAACCTCAACCGCACCGTCGACGAGTCCCTGGAGATGTTCGCCCCCGTCGTGGCGACGGCCCGCGAGGCCGGTGTCCGGGTGCGCGGCTACCTCTCCATGTGCTTCGGCGACCCCTGGGAGGGCCCCGTCCCCCTCGGGAGCACCGTCCGCGTCAGCCGGCGCCTCCTCGACCTGGGCTGCGACGAGCTCAGCCTCGGCGACACCATCGGCGTCGCCACGCCCGGCCACGTCACGGCGCTGCTGACCGCCCTCGGCGAGGCCGGCGTGCCCGCCGACCGGCTCGCGGTGCACTTCCACGACACCTACGGCCAGGCCCTCGCCAACACCCTCGCCGCCCTGCGGCACGGCGTGAGCACGGTCGACGCCTCGGCCGGCGGCCTCGGCGGCTGCCCCTACGCCAAGAGCGCCACCGGCAACCTCGCCACCGAAGACCTCGTGTGGATGCTCGACGGACTCGGCATCAGCACCGGGGTCGATCTCGGCCGTCTCACCGCCACCAGCGTGTGGATGGCCGGCCAGTTGGGCCGACCCAGCCCGTCCCGCACCGTGCGTGCCCTCTCCCACCAGGAGTCCTGAACCATGTCGCTGGACCACCGCCTCTCCCCCGAGCACGAGGAACTCCGCCGCACCGTGGAGGAGTTCGCACACGACGTGGTCGCCCCGAAGATCGGCGACTTCTACGAGCGGCACGAGTTCCCGTACGAGATCGTGCGGGAGATGGGCCGTATGGGCCTGTTCGGGCTGCCGTTCCCCGAGGAGTACGGCGGCATGGGCGGGGACTACCTCGCCCTCGGCCTCGTCCTCGAAGAGCTCGCCCGGGTGGACTCCTCCGTGGCGATCACCCTGGAGGCCGGGGTGTCGCTGGGCGCGATGCCCATCCACCGCTTCGGCACCGAGGAGCAGAAGCGCACGTGGCTGCCGAAGCTCTGCTCCGGCGAGATGCTCGGCGCGTTCGGCCTGACCGAGCCCGACGGCGGCTCGGACGCCGGCGCCACCCGCACCACGGCCCGTCTGGACGAGGCCACGAACGAGTGGGTGATCAACGGCACCAAGTGCTTCATCACCAACTCCGGCACGGACATCACAGGCCTGGTCACCGTCACCGCGGTCACCGGCCGCACGGACGACGGCAAGCCGCTGATCTCCTCGATCATCGTGCCGTCCGGCACGCCCGGCTTCACGGTCGCGGCCCCCTACTCCAAGGTCGGCTGGAACGCCTCGGACACCCGCGAGCTGTCCTTCTCCGACGTCCGGGTGCCGGCGGCCAACCTGCTGGGCGAGCGGGGCCGGGGCTACGCGCAGTTCCTGCGGATACTCGACGAGGGCCGCGTCGCGATCTCGGCGCTGGCCACGGGTCTGGCCCAAGGCTGCGTGGACGAGTCGGTGGTCTACGCGAGGACACGGCGGGCGTTCGGCCGGCCGATCGGCGCCAACCAGGCCATCCAGTTCAAGATCGCCGACATGGAGATGCGGGCGCACACGGCCCGCGTCGCCTGGCGCGACGCGGCCTCCCGGCTGGTGCACGGCGAGCCGTTCAAGAAGCAGGCGGCGCTGGCCAAGCTCTACTCCTCCGAGATCGCGGTCACCAACGCCCGCGAGGCCACCCAGATCCACGGCGGCTACGGCTTCATGAACGAGTACCCCGTGGCCCGCATGTGGCGCGACTCCAAGATCCTGGAGATCGGCGAGGGCACCAGCGAGGTCCAGCGCATGCTGATCGCCCGCGAGCTGGGCTTCACGGAGTGAGCCACCGGAGGGCCGGCTTCCGCCCGTCGGCCCTCAACCGGGCAAGATCCACCTGCGAGAATCCCGTCCATGGCTGAGATTTTCCAGACGGACGGCACGTGGTCCTTCGACGGCGTCGCGATACGCGTCGTGCCCGGCCGGGAGCGCGGGGTGCACCTGCTGCGGCAGACCCTGGGCGAGCTCACCGTCCCGCTGGCGGCCGTGGCGGGGATCGCCTTCGAGCCCGGCCGCAAGGGCGGCCGGCTCCGGCTGCGGCTGCGGGACGGCGCCGACCCGCTCACCCGGGCGACCCGCGGCCGGCTTCCGGACTCCGCCGATCCGTACCAGCTGGCCGTCGAGCCGGACCGCACGGGCGTCGCGGAGTACTTCGCCGAAGAGGTGCGCAACGCCCTGCTGCTGGAGCAGGTCCCGGCCGGGCCCACCGACCGCTACCTGCTGCCGGGCCCCTCCCTGCCGATCTCGGTGGGCGCGGGCGACGGCACGGCCACGTTCGACGGCGAGCGCGTCCGGCTCGAATGGAACTGGAAGACCGAGGAGGGCAAGAAGTCCGCCGGCACGCGCGTCCTGACGCTCGCCGACATCTCCGCGGTCGAGTGGCAGCCCTCCGCCGGCCTGGAGAACGGCTACCTCCGCTTCACCGTGCCGCCGGCGCCGGCCGGCATCCCTCCCAAGCACGACCCGCACGCGGTGGAGCTGTACGGCTTCAAGAAGGACCCGCTGATGGCGCTGGTGGCCGCCGCCGTCACCGCCCGCCTGCCGCATCCCTCCGCGCCCGCCCCGGGCGCCGGGGGCGGGCAGCACGGCGGCCGGCCCGCGCTCGCCAAGCCCGGACCGGACGCGGCCGGGGCCGCCCTCGCCCCGGCGGACCACCGGCCGCCCTCCGCGGCCGCCGACGATCACGACGCGCTGCTGCGCCGGCTGCGCGAGCTGGGCGAGCTGCACCGGTCGGGCGTCCTGACCGACGAGGAGTTCACGGCCGCGAAACAGGCCATCCTGCGTCGTTTCTAGGCGTTTCCAGGCGGTTCCGTCCGTTTCACATCACATTCGCTGGCATTCCTGCCCGAAATCGGGCAGGATTCTTGCGTAAGACCGGGGTACCCCTCAGTATCGACGGGTGCTCGAACGCCGTATGTCCCACGACGACCTGGTCGACCACCTGGTGCGCAGCACGCCGCTTCAGCGCGGCGAGGCCGCCCGGGTGGTGCTGGACGTGCTCGCGTACTTCGACGAGACGGCCGAGGAGTTCGTCCGTCGCCGCCACCGCGAGCTCCAGTCCGGCGGACTGAACAACGCGGAGATCTTCGAGCGGATCGCGGCAGAGCTGCCGCACCGCGCGGTGGCACCCCCGGAACTCTCACTGCGGCAGCTGCGCCGCATCGTCTACGGCTGACCGGCCGGGACGACCGGCACGGGTGAGGCGGTCCGCACACCGCCCCCGCTGCCGTTGCCGCCATCGGCACCACTGAACGTCTACCTGGGAGGGTCTCACCTATGTGTGGAATCGTCGGATACATCGGCAAGCGTGACGTCGCACCGCTGCTGCTGGAGGGGCTGCAGCGCCTGGAGTACCGCGGCTACGACTCCGCCGGTATCGCCCTGCACGCCAGCGGCAAGACCGGTGGCCTGAAGGCCGCCAAGGCCAAGGGCCGCGTCCGCGAGCTGGAGTCCCGCCTTCCCAAGCGCTTCAACGGCACCACCGGCATCGCCCACACCCGCTGGGCCACCCACGGCGCGCCGAACGACGTCAACGCCCACCCGCACCTGGACGCCGACGAGAAGGTCGCCGTCGTCCACAACGGCATCATCGACAACGCCTCCGACCTGCGCGCCAAGCTCACGGCCGAGGGCTTCGTCTTCGTGTCCGACACCGACACCGAGGTCCTCGCCCACCTCATCGCCCGCTCCGAGGCCGGCACGCTGGAGGAGAAGGTCCGCGAGGCCGTCAAGCACATCGAGGGCACGTACGGCATCGCCGTCCTGCACGCCGACTTCCCGGACCGCATCGTCGTGGCCCGCAACGGCTCCCCCGTGGTGCTGGGCATAGGCGAGAAGGAGATGTTCGTCTCCTCCGACGTCGCCGCCCTGGTCTCCCACACCCGCCAGGTCGTCACCCTCGACGACGGCGAGATGGCCACCCTGCGCGCCGACGACTACCGCACGTACACCACCGAGGGCTCCTCCACCTCGGCCCAGCCGACCACCGTCGAGTGGGAGGCCGAGTCGTACGACATGGGCGGCCACGACACGTACATGCACAAGGAGATCCACGAGCAGGCCGACGCCGTGGACCGCGCCCTGCGCGGCCGCATCGACGACCGCTTCTCCACCGTGCACCTGGGCGGCCTGAACCTCGACGCCCGCGACGCGCGCGCCGTGCGCCGCGTCAAGATCCTCGGCTGCGGCACCTCGTACCACGCCGGTCAGATCGGCGCCCAGATGATCGAGGAGCTGGCCCGCATCCCCGCGGACGCCGAGCCGGCCTCCGAGTTCCGCTACCGCAACCCGGTCGTGGACCCCGACACCCTCTACATCGCCGTCTCCCAGTCCGGTGAGACCTACGACGTGCTCGCCGCCGTCCAGGAGCTCAAGCGCAAGGGCGCCCGCGTCCTCGGCCTGGTGAACGTCGTCGGCTCGGCGATCGCCCGCGAGACCGACGGCGGCATCTACGTGCACGCCGGCCCCGAGGTCTGCGTCGTCTCCACCAAGTGCTTCACCAACATGGTGGTCTCCTTCGGCCTGCTCGCCCTGCACCTGGGCCGCACCCGCGACCTGTCCGTCGCCGACGGCAAGCGGATCATCGAGGGCCTGCGCAAGCTCCCCGGCCAGATCGAGGAGATCCTGGCGAACGAGGCGCAGATCGAGGAGCTGGCCAAGGAGTACGCCGAGGCCAAGTCGATGATGTTCATCGGCCGCGTCCGGGGCTACCCGGTGGCCCGCGAGGCGTCGCTGAAGCTCAAGGAGGTCTCGTACATCCACGCCGAGGCGTACCCCGCCTCCGAGCTCAAGCACGGCCCGCTGGCCCTGATCGAGCCCGCGATGCCGACCGTCGCGATCGTTCCGGACGACGAGCTGCTGGAGAAGAACCGCGCCGCGCTGGAGGAGATCAAGGCCCGCAGCGGCCGCATCCTCGCCGTCGCGCACCAGGAGCAGGAGAAGGCCGACCACACGATCGTCGTGCCGAAGAACGAGGACGAGCTGGACGCCATCCTCATGGGCATCCCGCTGCAGCTCTTCGCGTACTACACGGCGAAGGCCATGGGCCGCGACATCGACAAGCCGCGCAACCTGGCGAAGTCCGTCACCGTCGAGTAGTCCCGCCCGGGGCCCGCTCCTGCGGGCCCCCTCGGACCTCTCGGACCTGTCCGCACCTGTCCGCGACAGGTACGAGAGAACGGTCCCCCGCGCGTGCCACCACGCGCGCGGGGGACCGCCTCCCCTGCGCCGGCGTCGCCCTCACGCCGGCGGCGAGCCGCCGGTCCCGGGAACCGTCACCTCCCGTCCGGCAGCACGGCAGCGCCGTGTGCCGGGGTTGTACCCGCACCGCGCGCGCCATCCACCTCTACGCGCGAGTAGATTTCCGCAGGTGGCCGAGGCGTTCCGGCGTCATCGCCCGCCGCGAGCACGCCAGTTGGCGCATCTCCCCGGAGCGTGAACGATCTTCCGTACCCGTACGGGCGTCCCCCCGGGGGCTACGGGATGACGACCACGGGCCGCTGCGCCCGCCGCGCCAGCCGGCCCGCCACCGAGCCGAAGATCCGGCCGACCAGGCCGTGCGTGGAGCCGACCACGATCGCGTCGGCGGCGTACTCCCGCCCGACCTCTTCGAGCTCGTGGCAGATGTCCCCGCCGCGCTCCACCAGGATCCACGGCACTTCGGACAAATAGTCCGCGCAGGCCAGCTCCAGGCCCAGCACCTCGGTGCGGTGATCGGGTACGTCCACGAAGACCGGCGGCTCACAGCCCGCCCACACGGTCGTCGGCAGCCGGTTGGCCACATGGACGATGATCAGCCCCGAGCCCGAGCGCCGGGCCATGCCGATTGCATACGCAAGCGCTCGCTCGCTCGACGTGGAACCGTCGAAGCCCACCACGACGCCGTGCTGGAACGCCGGATCGCAGGAACGACGTGTTTCTTCCGCCGCTTCGGGATGCGCCGTCTGATCGGCGATCCGCTTGCGGTCCGCGGGTTCGGAGAATTCGTGACCGGCCATCGGTGTCTCGGCGAAGGAAGCCTCTTGTCGAGGGGAACGGCGGTGGACTGGTTGGAGTTGTCGAGGGGTGCGCCCGGCGATGGATCATGGACGGCGAAATCCGTCCGGGATTCATCTTTTCAAGGGCTTACCCCCCAGGGTACGGCGACACTCGCTGCCTGCCCAGAGGCTGCCCGACGGGGCCGGGACCCCGTGGGCGTTCCCCGGAGCATGCACGAGCGCGGCGCGTAGCGCAATGGCCCCGGCTCCGCTCCCCGGCGGCCGTTCCCCAGTGACCCCTGCCCCCGGGGCGCCGTTGTAATACCGCCAGCAGCCGCCAGCAGGGAGCCGCTCCGTGCCCGGAACCCGTGATTACGCCCGTGAGGACGCCGCCGAGGGGGAGTCCCCCGATCCGGTGAGCGACGTCGTGCGGTGGGCGGCGTTCAGCTGCGCCCTGGTCCCCGTCGTGCTGCTGATGTGCGGTCAGTCCTTCGGCGGCGCGGCCGGCACCGCGGCCGGTCTGGTGGCCCTCACCTGTGTCTGCCACGCCCTGCTGCGGCAGTCCGCGCGGACCGCCGCCAGGGTCTCCGCCGAGCAGTCCGTCCCGCACCGCGGACGGCGCGGCCGGACGGGCGGCGGCAGCCATCGCGGGGCCCGCCATCCGGGGCCCGGTAGCCCCGTCGACTGACCCCGTCGCACGCCTGGACCCGTAGGTTTTCAGCCAAGTTCAGGCCGAACTTCATACCTTGGCCGGAGGGCCCTCCAACAGCCGGTCGACCAGCAAGGAAAGCACCGCGGAGGGCGGTTGCCGCCTACGGACAGTGGGCATGGGCGAGAGGCGTACTTTTCACCGGAGCCTGCAGGTGCAACGCTTCGTGATCGAACGCTTCGCGCCAAGTTGTCATGTCGACTTAGAGGCGGGTGGTGAACTGGTCACCGCGTCTCCAAGCGACGCAGTAGATTCGATCTTGGCCATGACCGGCGGGGGAACCGTTCAGGACCGAGGGGAAACGTGCAGGACCGAGAGGACTCGACCGCCGAGGGGGGCTTAGCGCCATGAGCCAGGACTCCACGACCGTACCGGAGACCGCGCGCAAGCTCTCCGGACGCCGCCGCCGGGAGATCGTCGCCGTACTTCTTTTCAGCGGCGGCCCCATCTTCGAAAGCTCCATCCCGCTCTCCGTGTTCGGGATCGACCGACAGGACGCCGGAGTTCCCCGCTACCGATTGCTGGTGTGCGCGGGCGAAGATGTGCCATTGCGAACAACCGGCGGCCTGGAATTGACCGCACCGTACGGCCTGGAGGCACTCTCCAGGGCCGGCACCGTCGTCGTACCGGCCTGGCGGTCGATCACGCAGCCGCCACCGGCCGCCGCGCTCGACGCACTGCGCCGGGCCCACGAGGAGGGCGCCCGCATCGTCGGGCTGTGCACCGGGGCCTTCGTACTGGCCGCCGCGGGGCTGCTCGACGGCAGGCCCGCCACCACCCACTGGATGTACGCGCCCACGCTCGCCAAGCGCTACCCCTCGGTCCACGTGGACCCGCGGGAGCTCTTCGTCGACGACGGCGACGTACTGACGTCCGCGGGCACCGCGGCAGGCATCGACCTGTGCCTGCACATCGTCCGCACCGACCACGGGGCCGACGCCGCGGGGGCCCTGGCCCGCCGCCTCGTCGTCCCGCCGCGCCGCAGCGGAGGACAGGAGCGCTACCTCGACAGGTCTTTACCGGAGGAGATCGGCGCCGACCCGCTGGCCGAGGTCGTCGCCTGGGCGCTGGAGCACCTCCACGAGCAGTTCGACGTGGAGACCCTGGCCGCCCGCGCGTACATGAGCCGTCGCACCTTCGACCGGCGGTTCCGTTCGCTCACCGGGAGCGCCCCGCTGCAGTGGCTGATCACCCAGCGGGTACTCCAGGCGCAGCGGCTCCTGGAGACCTCGGACTACTCCGTGGACGAGGTCGCCGGGCGCTGCGGGTTCCGTTCGCCGGTGGCCCTGCGGGGTCACTTCCGGCGGCAGCTGGGGTCCTCCCCCGCCGCCTACCGGGCCGCCTACCGGGCGCGCCGGCCGCAGAGCGGCGCGGTGGACCGGCCGGAGCGGGGCGAGCGGGCGGAGCGCGCGGAGCGGCCGGAGCGCTCCGACCGCTTCGACCGGCCGGAGCCGGTGGAGCCCCGGTCGGGGGAGGCGCTCATGGCGATGCGGCGCACGGCCATGGCCCCGGCCCACGCGGTGACGGGCGCGTCCCTGGGCGCTCCCCCACCCCATGGGGGTCATGGCGGGCATCTCGGCCATATGCCGGGCCATGCCGGTGGACCCGGGACGAACATCCCGGATCCGGGCACACCGGAGTCGGACCTCTACGCCCCACGCCTGCCCGGTCAGCGGGAGCGCCCCGTAGGGTGAGACGTATGAACGATCGCATGGTGTGGATCGACTGCGAGATGACCGGGCTCTCGCTGTCGACCGACGCGCTCATCGAGGTGGCCGCACTGGTCACCGACTCTGAGCTGAACATCCTCGGGGACGGCGTGGACATCGTCATCCGCCCGCCCGCCGAGGCGCTCGCCACCATGCCCGAGGTGGTGCGCCAGATGCACACGGCCTCCGGGCTGCTGGCGGAGCTGGACGGCGGGACCACGCTCGAAGAAGCGGAGCGGCAGGTCCTGGCGTACGTCCGCGAGCACGTCCCGGAGCCGGGCAAGGCCCCGCTGTGCGGAAACTCGGTCGGCACCGACCGCGGCTTCCTGCTGCGCGACATGCCCGGCCTGGAGAGTCACCTGCACTACCGGATCGTGGACGTGTCCTCGGTGAAGGAGCTGGCGCGCCGCTGGTTCCCGCGCGCCTACTTCTCCAGCCCGAAGAAGAACGGCAATCACCGGGCACTGTCCGACATCCGCGAATCGATCGCCGAGCTCCGCTACTACCGCGAGGCGATCTTCGTACCGCAGCCCGGTCCGGACTCCGACACGGCGAAGGCCATCGCGGCCAAGCACGTCCTGCCCGTCCAGGCGTGAAAAGACGCAGCCAGGCAGAGTGACGCAGCTCGCTCCCGGCACGGCGAAAGCTGGGAGCGAGCACCCCTCCGGACCCTGTACACTTTTTCTCGGCCGGTGGGAAACACGGAAACAAACGCCGGACGTGGTGGGTATAGCTCAGCTGGTAGAGCACCTGGTTGTGGTCCAGGATGTCGCGGGTTCGAGTCCCGTTACTCACCCTCACCGAGCAAGGGCCCGGTTCGCGCAAGCGGACCGGGCCCTTGTCGTTTTGTAGTCCCCAGGAGTGACGCAGGGCGCGTACGGGGGAAGTTCGGGCCGGGTCCGGGGAATGCTGAGGTGCCGATACCGGACGAAGGGTCATGACCGATGGCAACAGGCACTGTGAAGTGGTTCAACGCCGAAAAGGGGTTCGGCTTCATCCAGCAGGACGACGGCGGCCCGGACGTGTTCGTCCACTTCTCCGCCATCTCGGTCCAGGGCTACAGGTCACTGGAAGAGAACCAGAGAGTCTCCTACAACGTCACCCAGGGGCCGAAGGGCCCGCAGGCCGAAGACGTCGTGCCTGAGTAGTGACCCCGGCCTGGTCGAGCGGCCCCTACCGGCGCCGGGCACTGCTGCTCCTCGCGGCCGCCGCGCTCGTCCTCGTCGTCACTCTCCTCGACGGCTGCACCCGGGACGGCGGCGACACCGATCGTCCCGGCGGCAGTGGGCGGACCACGGTCACCATCGGCACCTTCGGTGTCTTCGGCTACAAGCAGGCGGGCCTCTACGAGGAGTACGAGCGGCTGCACCCGGGCGTCACCATCAAGGAAAGCGTGATCGAGCGCAATGACGCCTACTACCCCCAGCTCCTCACCCACCTCGCGGCGGGCAGCGGGCTGGCCGACATCCAGGCCATGGAGGTCGGCAACATCCACCAGGTGACGGCCGCGCAGGGCGACCTCTTCGTCGACCTGGGCCGGGTGAAGGGGGTGCGCAGCAGCGACTGGCTGCCGTGGAAGTGGGCACAGGCCACCACCCGGGACGGCCGCACCATCGGCCTCGGCACGGACATCGGGCCGATCGCCGTCTGCTACCGCAAGGACCTCTTCCGCAGGGCCGGGCTCCCGACGGACCGGGAGGCGGTCGGCCGGCTGTGGGCCGGTGACTGGCGGAAATACATCGACACCGGCCGGGCCTACGCCCGGCGGGCCCCGGCGGGCACCGTCTTCACGGACTCGGCGGCGGGGATCTACAACGCCTCCGTCCACGCCTACCCGGAGCGCTACTACGACCGCCGCGGCAGACCCGTCTACGCGAACAGCCCGGCGGTCAGGGCCTCCTGGGACCTGGCCGTGCAGGCCGTCCGGGCCGGGCTGACCGCGCGGCTCAAGCAGTTCGAGAAGCCCTGGGACCAGGCGTACGCCAACGGCCGCTTCGCCACCGTCGCCTGCCCGCCGTGGATGCTCGGCTACATCAAGGAGAAGTCGGGTGCCGCGGGCCGGGACAAGTGGGACGTGGCCGCCGCGCCCCGGCCCGCCAACTGGGGCGGCTCCTTCATCGGCGTCCCGAAGGCGGCCCGGCACCGGGCCGCGGCGATCGAGCTCGCGGTCTGGCTGACGGCGCCCGCCCAGCAGGCCCGGCTCTTCGAGCGCCAGGCCGGTGTCCCCTCCACCCCGGCCTCCTATGCGATGCCGCAGGTCAGGGACGCCCGGAACGCCTACTTCGGCAATGCGCCCATCGGGGCGATCTTCACGGCGGCGGCCCGCTCCATCCCCACGCTCGTCCACGGCCCGATGGAGGCGCAGATGGGGACGGCCTTCACCGACGTCGGCATCCCGCAGGTCGAGCAGCAGGGCCGGCCGGCCCGGGCGGGCTGGCGGGCGGCGCAGAAGGAGATCGAGAACGCGGTGGACGGATGACCGCCACCACCACGGTGGTGGAGGGCGCCCCGGCCGGCGAGGCCGCGGGCCGGCGGCAGGGCCGGGCCGGCCCCGGCCCCTGGCGCAGCCGCCTGTACCGCTGGGACCTGCGCTACAGCCCCTATGCGTTCGTCGCGCCGTTCTTCCTCTTCTTCGCCGCATTCGGGCTCTTCCCCCTCCTCTACACGGGCTGGGCCTCACTGCACCGGGTGGAGCTGACCTCCCCCGGCCGCATGGAGTGGGTGGGGCTGCACCACTACGCCCGCCTGCTGGGCAACGACTTCTTCTGGAACGCCCTGCGCAACACCTTCACCATCGGCGTCCTCTCCACCGTCCCCCAGCTGCTGATGGCGCTGGGCCTGGCCCATCTCCTCCACCACCGGCTGCGCGCCGCCACGTTCTGGCGGGTCGCCCTGCTGGCCCCCCACGCCACCTCCGTCGCCGCGGCCACGCTCGTCTTCGTCCTGCTCTACGGGCGGGACTACGGCATGGTGAACTGGGCGCTGGACGCGGCGGAGATCGGCCCGGTCGACTGGCAGAACGGCACCTGGTCCTCCCGGTGCGCGGTGTCCTCGATCGTCATCTGGCGGTGGACGGGCTACAACGCGCTGATCTACCTGGCCGCCATGCAGGCGGTGCCGGACGAGCTGTACGAATCGGCGGCGCTGGACGGCGCCTCGCGGCTGCGGCAGTTCCGGCACGTCACCGTGCCGGCGCTGCGGCCGACCATCCTCTTCACGATCGTCGTCTCGACGATCGGGGCGACCCAGCTCTTCGGCGAACCGCTGCTGTTCGGCGGGGCCGGAGGGCAGAAGGGCGGCGCCGCGCACCAGTTCCAGACGCTCGGTCTCTACCTCTACGAGCAGGGCTGGTTCAACTTCCACCTGGGGCGGGCCTGTGCCGTCGCCTGGACGATGTTCCTGATCCTGCTGCTGATCGCCGCCGTCGGCGGGCTGATCGCGCGGCACCTGCGGAAGGAAGGGTGAGTCAGGGCCGTGACCTCCGGCAGCCCGAGGCCCGCGACCGCGGCGCGACCGCTCGTCCCGGCCCCCCGCGCGGGGCGGCAGCTGCACGGCGGGCCCCTCGCCTACGCCGTGCTGACGCTCTTCACCGCCGGCTCGCTCCTCCCCCTGGTGTGGACGGCGGTCGCGGCCTCCCGGGACAACGCCCGCCTGGCCCGCACCCCACCGCCCCTGTGGTTCGGCGGCAGGCTCCTGGAGAACCTCGGCTCGGCGTGGACCGACGCCAACATGGGGCTCGCGCTGTTCAACACGACCCTGGTCGCCGGGACCGTCGCGCTGGGCACCGTGCTCTTCTCCACCGTCGCCGGCTTCGCCCTCGCCAAGCTGCGCTTCCGCTTCCGCCGGGCCCTGCTCCTGCTGACCGTCGGCACGATGACGGTCCCGCCGCAGCTGAGCGTGGTGCCGTTGTTCCTGGTCGTCGCCCGCCTCGGCTGGACCGACCAGCTGCAGTCCGTCGTCCTGCCCACCCTGGTCAGCGCCTTCGGCGTGTTCTTCATGCGGCAGTACCTCGTCGAGGCGCTGCCCACCGAGCTGATCGAGGCGGCCCGCGTCGACGGCGCGAGCAGCTGGCGCGTGGTGTGGCACGTCGTCCTCCCCGTCGCCCGGCCGGCCATGGCCGTGCTGGGCATGCTCTCGTTCGTCCAGGCGTGGAACGACTTCTTCTGGCCCGTCATCGCCCTGACCCAGGAGAACCCGACCGTGCAGGTGGCCCTCACCGGACTCGGCCGCGGCTACGTCCCCGACCAGGCCGTCGTCATGGCCGGTGCGCTGCTGGGCACCCTGCCGCTGCTGCTCGCCTTCACGCTCTTCGGCAGACAGATCGTCGGCGGCATCATGCGGGGTGCGGTCAAGGGCTGATCCCGTCCTCCCTCCCCCCTTTCTCTCCCACCTCCCGGAGCGCTCTCGTGACCGTGAACTTCCCGTCCGGCTTCCTCTGGGGTGCCGCGACCGCCGCCTACCAGGTCGAAGGCGCCGCCCGGGAGGACGGCCGCACCCCGTCCATCTGGGACACCTTCGCCCGTACCCCCGGCAGGGTGCAGGGCGGCGACACCGGGGACGTCGCCACCGACCACTACCACCGCCGCCGGGAGGACGTGCGCCTGATGGCCGGGCTGGGCCTGGGGGCCTACCGCTTCTCCGTCTCCTGGCCGCGCGTCCAGCCCACCGGCCGCGGGCCCGCCTCCCGGCGCGGGCTCGACTTCTACCGGGCGCTCGTCGACGACCTCCTCTCCCACGGCATCAGGCCGGTGCTGACCCTCTATCACTGGGACCTGCCGCAGGAGCTGGAGGACGCCGGCGGCTGGCCCGAGCGCGAGACGGCCCACCGTTTCGCCGACTACGCGCACCTGGTCGGCGAGGCACTGGGCGACCGCGTCGAACTGTGGACCACCCTCAACGAGCCCTGGTGCAGCGCCTTCCTCGGCTACGCCTCCGGGGTGCACGCCCCGGGCCGCACCGACGACGAGGCCGCCCTGCGGGCCGCCCACCACCTCAACCTCGCCCACGGGCTGGGCGCTCAGGCGCTGCGCGCCGTCCTGCCCGCCCGGGCGCTGCTGACCGTCGCCCTCAACACCTGCGCCGTACGCGCCCGTACGCCCTCCCCCGCGGACGCGGACGCCCGGCGCCGCATCGACGCCCTCTCCACGCGTATCTTCACCGGGCCCATGCTGCGCGGCGCGTACCCCGCCGACCTGCTGGCCGACACGGCGACGATCACCGACTGGTCGTTCGTGCGCGACGGAGATCCGGACGTCATCAAGCACCCCCTCGACGTGCTGGGCATCAACTACTACGCACCGACAGTGGTATCAGCCGCCACTGACAGCCGCCCCGCCCGCGCCGACGGCCACGGCGGCGAGCGCTCCCCGTGGCCGGGCGCCGACGGCGTGGCCTTCCACCAGCCGCCGGGCAAGCGGACCGCGATGGGCTGGTCCGTCGACCCCACCGGCCTCCACGACCTGCTGATGCGCTTCTCGCGCGAGGCCCCGGACCTGCCGCTCGTCATCACCGAGAACGGTGCCGCCTACGACGACAAGCCGGGCGCGGACGGCACGGTGCACGACCCCGAACGCATCGCCTACCTGCACGCCCACCTGGAGGCCGTGCTGCGCGCCCTGGGCGACGGTGCGGACGTCCGCGGCTACTTCCTGTGGTCCCTCCTGGACAACTTCGAATGGGCGTACGGCTACAGCAAGCGCTTCGGTGCGGTCTACGTCGACTACGCCACCGGGGCCCGCATCCCCAAGTCCAGCGCCGACTGGTACGCCCGCCTGATCCGGACGGGGCAGCTTCCGCCCCCCTGAGGCCGCGGCTACTCGAAGACCGAGGGCGGCGGCGCGGGCGAGGGCCGGGCGTCGGCATCGGTGACGGGCGCCGCGCCACCGGTGAAGTCGTCGAGGGCCCGGCCGTGTTCGACCCGCCCCTGGTGCGGGTCGGTGGCCGCCCGGCGGGTGAGCTCGGCGACGGGCAGCTCGCGGTCGGCGGCCAGCAGGACGGCGTTGCCGAAACGGCGGCCGCGCAGCACCGCCGGGTCGGCGGTCAGGCACAGCTCCGGGAAGACGGTCCGTACGGTCGCGATCTGCGCCTTGAGGTGGGCGAGCGGCGGGCCGTCGGCGAGGTTCGCGGCGTAGAAGCCGCCCGGCCGCAGCGCGCGCCGCACCTCGGCCGTGAACTCGGTGCTGGTCAGGTGGGCGGGGGTGCGGGCGCCGCTGAAGACATCGGCGATGATCAGGTCCGCCCAGCCGTCCGGCACCTTGGCGAGCCCCTCGCGGGCGTCGCCGCCGCGCACCCGGATGCGCCAGCCGCTCTCCAGCGGCAGCTCGGCGCGGACGAACTGCACGAGCGGGGCGTCGATCTCCACGATCTGCTGGGTGGAGCGGGGCCGGGTGGCGGCGATGTAGCGGGCGAGCGTGAACGCGCCACCGCCGAGGTGCAGCGCCTGGACGGGCCTGCCGGGCGGCGCGACGAGGTCGGCGATGTGGCCGAGCCGGCGCTGGTAGGAGAAGTCCAGGTGCGCGGGGTCGTCGAGGTCCACATGGGACTGCGGGGCACCGTCGATCAGGAGGGTGCGGGCGCGCGGCCGGTCACGGTCGGGGACCAGCTCCGCGAGACCGCCCGCCACCTGCGCGGATATCGCTTCCGCGGTGCGCCCGCGCGCTTGTTTCTGCTTGCCCTTCGCCACCCGTCCAGTATCGCCGCTGCCGGCGGCCCGGCTTAACGGCAGCGGTCGACGGCCTCGATGGTGCGGGCGGCCTCGCCGAGCGCGGCGCGCAGCACCACGGGGTCGGTGGCGGTGCCGTAGGCGGCGTCCGGCGCGACGAGCCAGCCGGTGCCGGTGACGGGCGGCTCGGCGGGGGCGCCGGTGCGCAGCCCGCGTCCGTAGGTCTGGGTGCAGGCGCTGCCCGGCACGTCCCAGCCGTCCGCCGTGCCGGCGGGCACGAGGAAGCCGAGGGTGTCGCAGTCGCCGTCGTGCAGGACGGGTCCGACGCCGTCGCGCAGCCGCAGGATGTCCACCGCCTCCAGGCCCTGGCGGGCGGGGACGGTGACGAGGTCGCAGGGCCGGCCGTCGGCGGCGTCCTCACCGGCGGCCGGGGGCGGGGAGGCGCTGCGGTCCTGACGCGGCTGGTGCAGAGCCGTCGTCCGCGAACCGCCGCCGATGTCCAGTCCGGCCTCCGCCACGGGAAACCCCTCCTCACGCCGTGCTGTCCGCATCGGGTCCACATCGAGCCCGCGCTCACGCTGCACGGGGTTCAACGGCCGGGGGCGTCAACGGCTACGGCGCCATGCCGCTGCAAAGGATGGCAGTTCATGGCGGATGACAGGTGGGATATCCGTTTTGTAGCCAAACCGGACCTGGGCGCGCCGGTGCAGCCGGTACGGTCATCACGCCACACGGCAGCACAGCCGCCCGCCCCGCGGGTTGCCCGAGGGGCGGCTCGCCAGGGAGAGGGTCCGCCATGGCGTCGCACAGCGCGTCCTCGTCACCGCGTCCGAACACCGCCTTCCGGAAGCTGCGGGGGCAGCGCTCACCAGGCGAGTTCGCGGCGGCGGTGCGCCGGGCGGCGCGGGAGATCGGTGAGCACGTCTCGTGTGACGCGCGCTACGTCGGGCGCGTCGAGTCGGGCGAGATCCGCTGCCCCAACTACGCCTACGAACGGGTGTTCAGGCATATGTTCCCCGGCCTCGAACCGGCGGACATGGGCTTCGCACCGCGCGAGGCGGTGCGCGGACGGGGGGCGCGCAAGCAGAGCTCCGCGCCCCCCGGGCCATCCGAGAGCCCGGCCGAAAGCCGTACCTCCGGTGCGGTGGGCGACACCTTCGACAGCACCGAGGAGAGCGACGTGTTGCGTCGCGCGTTCATGACCACTGGTACGGCCGCCGTGGCCGCCGCCTCCCTGGGCCCCGCCCCCGCCGCCCTCGCGTCCTCGCAGCGCCGCGCGGGCGCGGCCGAGGCCGCCGCCGTGGAGCAGGCCGTGCGGCGCATCCGGCTGCTCGACGACCGGCACGGCGCCGACGGGCTGTACCGGCGCGCCACCCGCCCGCTGAAGGCGGCGTACGAGCTGCTCGACGCCCAGACCCGGCGGCGGTCGGTGGCGGACCGGCTGCACGCGGGGGCGGGTGAGCTGGCGATCTCCGTCGGCTGGCTGGCCCATGACTCGGGCCGGTTCGCCGACGCCCGTTCGCACTACGCGGAGGCCCTGGCCACCGCGCGGGTCGCGGGCGATCCGGCACTGGAGGCGCACGCCTTCTGCAACACCGCCTTCCTGGCGCGGGACGCGGGACGGCCGCGCGAGGCCGTGCGCGCCGCGCAGGCGGCCCAGCGGGCGGGGCAGCGACTGGGGTCGGCGCGGCTGCTGTCCCTGCTGTCCCTGCGCGAGGCGGGCGGCTGGGCCCTGCTGGAGGACCGGGCGGCGACGGAGGAGGCGCTGCTGCGGGCGCGGGCGCTGTTCGACCGGGGCACGTGCGAGGCGGACCCGGAGTGGATGAGCTTCTTCGGCGAGGCGGAGCTGGAGGGGCTGGAGTCGCAGTGCTGGTCGGCGCTGGGCGACTGGCGGCGCGCGGCGGAGCACGCGGAGCGGGCGGTCGGCCTGCAGGACCCGCACTTCGCCCGGAACACCGCCCTCTACACGGCGCAGCTGGCGGGCGACCTGGCCCGGGGCGGCGCCCCGGACGAGGCCGCCGCCGCGGGCGGGCGGGCGCTGAGCCTGCTGGGCCAGGTCCGGTCGACCCGTATCCGCGGCATGCTCTCGGCCACGACCCAGCTGCTCGGGCGGCACGCGGCCAACCCGGCGGTGGCCTCGTTCCTGGCCCGCCACCGGATGGCCGCACGGTCGGCGTGAGCCCCGGGGCCCGGCTCCCCGGGCGGGGTGGCCCGGCTCGTCAGGCGAGGTGGCCCGTGTCGTTCCAGCGCTCCAGCGCGGGGGCGCCGTAGGCCCAGCCGAGGACGGACAGCGACGTGGGGTCGAGGCGGATGCGGGAACCGAAGAAGACGTCCTCGCCCAGCCAGCGGGCCGCGATGGTGCGCAGGATGTGGCCGTGGGCGAAGATCAGCACGTCGCGGTCGGCCTCGCGGGCCCACGCCACGACCTCGTCGGCCCGCGCGGCGATCTCCGCCCGGGTCTCGCCCTCGGGGACGCCGTCGCGCCAGATGAGCCAGTCGGGGCGGCCCGCCTTGATCTCGGCCGGGGTCATGCCCTCGTAGGCGCCGTAGTCCCACTCCATGAGCGCGTCCCACTCGCTCGCCCGGTCGCCGAAGCCGGCCAGTTCGCAGGTCTCCTTGGCGCGCACCAGCGGGCTGGTGCGGACCTCCACGCCCGGCAGGGCGTCCCAGGGCGTCCGGTGCAGCCGCTCGCCCAGCAGCTTGGCGCCGCGCCGGCCCTCGTCCAGCAGCGGGATGTCCGTGCGGCCGGTGTGCTTCCCGGACAGCGACCACTGCGTCTGTCCGTGCCGGGCCAGCAGGATGCGCGGTGCCATGGCGAGGCCCCTCCAACATTTCGATGACGTTCCGCGTCCATCATCACTCACGTCACACCCAGGCAACCCTCGGGGCAATCCGGGCGTCTCCCTCCGAGCACCTCGGTGTTCGAGTGAACGCCGGGGCGGTGTGCGAGCAATGTGGCGTACACCGTACGGTTGCAAGCGCGCTTTTGGTCGCCTGAACAAATGGAGAGCCGTCCGCATGTACCGCACCGCACCACAAGGCAAGCGGCCGCGCTGGTGGACCGAACTGCCTCTGATAGCCGTGGTGTACGGGCTGTACTCGGCGGGACGGCTGCTGGTCCGGGGCGATGTGCAGTCGGCCGTGGATCACGGCCTCGCAATCCTCGATCTTGAAAAAACGTTCCGAATAAACTTCGAGCACCCGCTCAACCGGCTGTTCACCGAGCACGCCTCGATCGGCATACCCGCCGACTTCGCCTACGCCGCCCTGCACTACCTCCTCACCCCGGCCCTCCTGGTCTGGCTCTTCCGGCGCCGCCCCGACCACTACCGGCGGATGCGGACCTGGCTGATGATCTCCACCCTCATCGGCCTCATCGGCTTCACCCTCCTGCCCACCTGCCCGCCCCGGCTCCTCGACGGCTCCTACGGCTTCGTCGACACCATGCACCAGTACTCGCAGTACGGCTGGTGGGGCGGCGAGGCCAGTGCCCCGCGCGGCCTCGGCGGGCTCACCAACCAGTACGCGGCCATGCCGAGCCTGCACGTCGGCTGGGCCCTGTGGTGCGGGGCCGTGCTCTGGCGCCACAGCCGCGCCGCCTGGGCGCGGATCGCCGGCATCGCCTACCCGCTCCTGATCACCCTCGTCGTGATGGGCACCGCCAACCACTACTTCCTCGACGCCGCCGCCGGCGTCGGCGTCATGGGTGTCGGCTACCTGCTCGCCCGCCCCGCGCTGCGGCTCACCGCCCGCATCCGCGACCGCTTCACCGGCGCGACGGACGCGGAAACCACCGGGACGCCCGCGATTGTCAGTGCCGGGTGCGAGACTGCCGCGGGTACAGCGCTTCCCCGGACCACCGTCGCCGGCTTCCCCGCCGGAGCGGGCCGGCCGGGGGCGCCGGAGAGACTTCGCGAGGCGGACGCCAGTGACCAGATCCCTCGACAGCAGGCCCGGGGCGAGGCCGGGGACGACCGCGCCGACGACGCTGCGGCAGCGGCTCGCTGAGCTGCGCGGCCCCTCGGTCGCACCCCTCCCGCTGGACGCCCGCGCGCTCGCCGCGCTGGCCGCCAACCCCGGCTGCCACCGCCGCGCCCTGCTCGACGGCGCCGGTGTGGACAAGGCCGCCCTCGCGCGGGCCCTCGGCTCCCCGGCGACGTTCGGGCAGTCCCAGTTCGCGTTCGCCCGCGGCCACGCCTTCGAGGCGCGCGTCAAGGCGGACGGCGGCACGGAGCTCGTCCGGCTGCTCCACGCGCGCCTGGCCGGTGACGCGGCGGCGGCCCCGCCGCCCGGGCCGGACGACGTCCGCATCCCCGACCTCACCGCCGCCGGGCCCGAGGGGCGCACGGCCCGTACGGCCCTGGCCCTGCGCGAGGCCACGACCGCCGGCCGGTGGACGCTGCTGGACCACCCCCTGCTGGCCATGGACGTCGCCGGAACGCCCGCCTACCTGGAGCCGGACGCGGTGGTCGTCCACCCCGACGGCGGCTGGACGGTCGTCGAGATCAAGTCCTTCGCCATGGTCGACGGCTCGGCCGACGCCGCGAAGGTGGGCGCGGCCGCCCGGCAGGCGGCGGTGTACGCGCTCGCCCTGGAGCCCCTGGCCGGGCGCGTCGCCTCCGGTGCGGCGGTGCACCACCAGGTCCTGCTGGTCTGCCCCAAGGACTTCTCCAACGTCCCCGACGCCGCCCTCGTCGACATCCGCAAGCAGCTCGCCACCACGCGCCGCCAGCTCGGCCGGCTCACCGGCGTGGCCGACATCGCCGCCGCCCTGCCGGAGGGCACCAGCTTCGACCTGTGCCTGGACGACGACGGCCGCACGCCGCTGCGCCCGTCCGGCGAGCTGGCCGAGGCGCTCGACGCGGTCGCACCGGCCTACGCGCCGGAGTGCCTGGCCGCCTGCGAGCTGGCCTTCCACTGCCGCGCCCGGGCCCGGACGGCGGGCTCCGTGCAGACGCTGGGCCGCGGGGCCCGCGCCGAGCTGGGCGGCCTGACCACGATCGAGTCCGTCCTGGCGGCCGCGGCCGGAGAGGCCGGCGACCCCGGCGACCCCGCCGTCGCCGCCCTGCGCCGCGCGGCG
>NZ_JAIXMK010000065.1:0-67001 GCF_020328095.1 Streptomyces sichuanensis | reverse complement strand
GGCCCCGGTCGGGAATCGACCGGGGCCTTCGGCGTTCCTGCGCCCGCCCCTACGCCCCGCCCCCGAGGGGGAAGGCCAGCCGGAAGCGGGCGCCGCCGGTCTCCGCCTGCTCGGCGGTGAGCTCGGCGCCGTGGGCCCGGGCGATCTGGCGGGCCATGGCGAGGCCCAGGCCGGAGCCGGGCAGGGCCCGGGCCTGCCGCGAGCGGTAGAAGCGGTCGAAGACGTAGGGCAGGTCCTCGGCGGAGATGCCGGGGCCGTGGTCCCGGACCGTGAGTTCGGCGCTGCTGTCCGTGCGCGTCAGCCGGACCTCGACCATCGCGCCGGCCGGGCTGAACTTGGCGGCGTTGTCGAGCAGGTTGGACAGCAGCCGGGCCAGGCGGGCGGGCACCCCGGGGACGGTGACGTCCGTCACGTCGGCGGTGAAGACCGTGGCCGGCCAGTGGCCGCGCGCGTCGGCCACGCAGCGCTCGGTGAGGCGGTCGAGCCGCACCTGCTCGACCAGGGGCTGCGGCTCCTCGTCGCGCGCGAGCTCGATCAGGTCGTTGACCATGCCCGTCACCTCGCGCAGCTGGCGGCCCAGGGCGACCGAGGCGCGCTCGCGCTGGGCGGCGGAGAGCCGGTCGGCGCGGGCGAGGAGCTCGGCGTTGGTGCGCAGGGCGGTGAGCGGGGTGCGCAGCTCGTGGGAGGCGTCGGCGACGAGGCGGCGCTGGGCGGCGACGGCCTCCTCCAGCTCGCCGAGCATCGTGTTGAAGCTGGTGGCCAGGCGGGTGATCTCGTCCTGGCGGCGTGCCTCGTAGGGCGGCAGCTCGATGCGGTGGGCGGGGTCGCGGGTGGCGGCGATGCGTTCGGCGGTGGCGGTGAGCCGGGTGACGGGGCGCAGCGAGGTGCGGGAGGCGGCGTAGCCGAGCACGGCCGCGAGGAGCACGCCGCCGGCGCCGACCGCGCCCAGGTACAGGCCGGCCTGCCGCACGCCGGTGTCGACGGTGTCGGAGCGGGCCGCCACCTGGAGGGCGCGGTTCTTCTGGCCCTGCAGCCGGATGGTGAACATCCGCATGGGCTGACCGTCGTGGGTGATGTCGCTGTAGTACGGGCCGAGCCGGCCGGCGGCGACCTGGCGGGCGGCGCCCGTGACGGGCAGGACGAGGTCCTGCTGGCCGGGGGCCGTGGGGTCGGCGGGGACGATCTGGGCGCAGGCGGGGGCGGCCCGCCAGACGCACTGGTTGAACAGCACGCCCTTGTCGGCGCCGCCGTGGGTCTGCTGGGCGATGATGCCGGCCTGCTGCTTGAGCTGGAGGTCGAGCTGGCGCACGAGCTCGTAGCGGATGACGACGTACGCGGCGGCCAGCACGCCGAGGGCGACGAGGGCGACGGCGGCGGCGGTGACGAGCGCCAGGCGGGCCCGCAGGGGTCTGCGGCCCAGCAGCCTGCGCCGCAGGCCCCGGCCCGGGGTCACCGTTCCGCCAGCTGGTAGCCGATGCCGTGCACGGTGTGGACGAGGCGGGGGGCGCCGCCGGCCTCCAGCTTGCGCCGCAGGTATCCGATGTAGACGGCGAGGGAGTTGGACTCCGGTCCGAAGTCGGTGCCCCAGACCCGTTCCTGGATCACTTCGCGCGGCAGCACCTGGCCCGGGTGGCGCAGGAACACCTCCAGCAGCGCGAATTCGGTGCGGGTGAATTCGAGGTCGACGCCCGCGCGCTCGCCGGTGCGGGTGGCGGGGTCGACGGTGAGGTCGGCGAAGTGCAGGTCCGTACCCGTCCCCGTGGCCTCGGGGGGCGCCGCGCGGCGCAGCAGGGCCCGCAGCCGGGCCAGGAGCTCGTCGAGGGCGAAGGGTTTGACGAGGTAGTCGTCGGCTCCGGCGTCCAGGCCGGCGACGCGGTCGGAGACGGCGTCGCGGGCGGTGAGGACGAGGACGGGGGTGCGGTCGCCGAGTTCGCGGAGGCGGCGGCAGACGGCGAGGCCGTCGAGGACGGGCATGGCGAGGTCGAGCACGATGGCCGCGGGGGGCGCCGCGGCGACGGCGGAGAGCGCTTCGAGCCCGTCGGCGGCGGCCCGTACCGCGTAGCCCTCGACGGTGAGGCCGTCGACGACGGCGGCGCGGACGTCGGGGTCGTCGTCGACGACGAGTACGGACGTCTCGGCCACTGTCCTGCCTCCGGCGGGGGTGCACACGGGTGGGGGCTCCCCACGATGGCAGACGTTGTCTGAGAGGGCTCTTAGACGCGGGCCCGGGAGGCGGGCCGCGTGGCCCGCCCCCCGGGTGCCTGTCTCAGGTGGTGGTTACGCCCACTTCGTGCCGGTCAGGCGCTCGTACGCCTCCGCGTACTTGGCGCGGGTGCGCTCGACGACGTCCGCGGGGAGGGCCGGGGGCGGGGTGTCGGTGGTGCGGTCCCAGCCGGAGGCCGGGGACGACAGCCAGTCGCGGACGAACTGCTTGTCGAAGGACGGCTGGGACCGCCCCGGCTGCCACGTGTCGGCGGGCCAGAAGCGGGAGGAGTCCGGTGTGAGCACCTCGTCGGCGAGGACCAGCGCGCCGTCCTCCCCGAAGCCGAACTCGAACTTGGTGTCGGCGAGGATGATGCCGCGGTCGCGGGCGATCTCCCGGGCGCGGCTGTAGACGGCCAGGGTGCTCTGGCGCAGCATGGCGGCCGTCTCGGCGCCGACGCGGCGCGCGACCTCCTCGTAGGAGACGTTCTCGTCGTGCTCGCCGACCTCGGCCTTCGTGGCCGGGGTGAAGATCGGCTGGGGCAGTTCGGAGCCGTCGGTGAGGCCCTCGGGGAGGGCGAGCCCGCAGACGGTGCGGGTCTGGCGGTACTCGGCGAGGCCGGAGCCGGTGAGGTAGCCGCGGGCGACGCACTCGACGGGGACCATGTCGAGGGACTTGCAGATCAGGGTGCGGCCGGCCCAGTCGGCGGGGGCGCCGGCGGGCACCTCGTCCGACAGGACGTGGTGCGAGGCGAGGTCGGTGAGGCGGTCGAACCACCACAGGGACAGCTGCGTGAGGATGCGGCCCTTGTCGGGGATCTCGGTGGGCAGCACCCAGTCGTACGCGGAGATGCGGTCGCTGGCGACCATCACCAGTCGCCCGGCCTCGTCGCGGTAGAGGTCGCGGACCTTGCCCGTGTGCAGGTGCGTCAGTCCGGGGACCTCGACGGGTTTGGGCTTCTCGACGAATCCGGACACACGGGCCTCCTGGTGGTTTGTCCAAGCACCTCGATTCTGCCGTACGGATCCGTCCGGCCGCCCGGAGGGGTCAGACGCGCTTGCAGATGCGGTCCAGCAGGTTGGCCGTGGCCCGCTGGATGCGGGCGTCGACGTGGCCCGGGCGGTCCAGGGCGGGGGACCAGGCGAAGGTGCCGGAGGCGAAGACCAGGGCGCCGCTGGGGGCGCGGTAGAGGGAGGTCTCCTGGTGGCGCCGGACGCCCTGGCCGTCCTCGTACGGGGAGTGGGCGAGCAGGATGCGGCGGGTGTGCTCGGGCAGGGCCGTACGGGGGAAGTAGCGGTCGGCCTCGCCGGCGACGAGGCCGGGCAGCTCGTCGCCCTCGCCGGCGCCGGTGGCCTCCCACAGCCAGTGGCCGGCGTTGCGGACGACCAGGGGGGCCGGCTCGGGGACGCGGCCGGCGTACTGGATGCCGAGCAGCTGCTGCTCGGGGGGCGAGACCTCGCGCCACAGGGCGGAGCGGCCGGGGCCGCGGCGCTTGCGGCAGGTGAGCAGGCGGTCGGGTCCGGCCGGGGAGGGGGCGAGCTCGACCTGCCAGTACATGGTGTTGGCGGAGAGGAAGACGAGCGAGGTGCCGCAGTCGCGGGCGTCCTCGACGGCGCGGCGCATGGGGGCCGACCAGTACTCGTCGTGGCCGGGGAAGACCAGCCCGCGGTAGCGCGCCGGATCGATTCGCCCGGCGTGCAGGTCGCGGGTCTCGGCGTAGGCGAGGCCGTAGCCGTAGCGCTCGGCCCAGCGGATGAAGTCGTAGGCGTGCCCGACGTGCAGCGGCAGGCCGGCGCCGGCGTAGGGGCGGTCGAAGGAGACCGTGGTGGCCGCGTCGGCCTCGCCGAGGAGACGTCCGTCCTCGTCCCAGGCGTGGTAGAGGCTGGCGCCGGTGCGGCCGTTCTCGGGGTAGAGGTTGTACGCCTGCCAGGTGATGTCGGGCAGGACGAGCAGCAGGTCGGCGGGGCCGCTGTCGCGCACGGTGAAGGGGATGTGGCTGCGGTAGCCGTCGGAGGTGGTGAGGACGGCGACGTAGGCGCCGGTGCTCCAGAAGCCGGGGATCTGCAGCCGCCAGGACTGCCACCAGTGGTGGCAGGAGACGGTGCGGTCCACGGTGAGCGGCGGGGGCTGGACGATGCCCGACAGCCGGGGGCTGGTGGTGACCTTCGCGGCGCCGACTCCGCCGTAGTGGCCGATGCGGTAGACGTCGACGCCGAACTGCTGGGGCGGGTCGACGGTGATGCGGAAGTCCAGGGCCTCGCCGGGGGCCACGGAGCTGGCGGAGGCGAAGCCCTTGATCTGGCAGTGGACGTCGTCCGCGGCGCGCGGGCCCGGTCTGCGGGGCGCGGGGACGCGGGCGTCGGTCGTGGTGGTGCTCGCGTCGACGTACCAGGGGATGATCCGGCCGGTGCCGTCGAAGTAGAACTCGCCGCCGCGGAGCCAGGGCAGCGGGCCCTGCCCGAAGGGATCCGAGACGGCGTGCGCGAGTGCACCGGACTCCCAGCGGCCGACCTGGTCGGTCCCCATGTGTGCTCCCTCCCCTAGGCCCCCGCATACCTTTTCGGTTTCCCAGCAGATACCCAGCAGATCACACGACGCGCTCGACTTGTCACTGTTCGTCGGGAAATTCCCCGGAAGTGATGGCTCGGCCCCTACGGAACGTCACCACGTCACCGAGTGTCACGTGCGCTCGTCACATCAGTCGGACCGGCTTCTCCGGGCGGACCCCTACGTCCCCCAGCCAGGCGCGCAGCGGCTCGCCGTCGCCGTCCTCGATCAGGCTCAGGACCGTACGGGCGAGATCGGCGCGGCGGGCGCCGCCGACCAGGAGGGCCGGGCCGTCCAGCCAGTCCAGCCCGGGGGCCGCGCCGGCGGTGTCGACGGCCGCGCAGCAGACCATGGCCGTCACGTGGTCGGTGAGCAGCTCCCGTCCGCTGCGCGGGGGCTGCAGGGGGAAGAGCGGCGCCAGCCCGTCGACCCAGGAGCCGGCCGCGGCGCCGAACGCACCCCGCTCGGCAGCGCGCTCCTCCTGGGCCGCCTCGCGCGCCACCTCGGCGCTCAGCCGCACCTCCAGCTCCTCGCCCACGCCGCTGCCGGCCGGGCCGGTGAGGCGGTCGAGGATGCGGGCCACGGTGGGCGCGGCGGGCACGGCGTCCGGACCGGGGCCGCTGCGCGTGCCGTCCTGCGCTCCGGGGACGGCGCCGGTCGCGGCTATGTCGTCGAGGACGCGGTGCAGCCGGGCGGCCTCCAGGCGCCAGGTGCGGTCCACGACCTCGTCCGGGTACTGGCTCCAGGCCACCGGCGACCAGTCGGGGCCGGGGTGGGCCGGGCCGCCGTGGAAGAGCCGGGCGGCCAGCAGGGAGGCGGCCTCGTCGATGACGCCGGGCTCCTCCAGCAGGTCGCAGGCGGGTCGCTCGCCCAGCCGGGAGGCGAAGCCCTCGGCCAGCCGGTCGCGGCGGGAGAGCTCGGTGAGCGCGGAGACCACGCCGGCGTCGAGCCGCGAGGGCCAGCGGCCCATGCGCCACGCGGGCAGGGCGACCCGGTTGAGCAGGCGGTCCCAGCCGGCGTAGGCGAGGCCGACCTGCTCCTGGGCGACGATGCGCAGGCCGTAGTCGACGCTCTGGGCACGCTCGGAGGCCGCTGCGGCCACCCCGCGCTCCATCTCGGCCGCGTGGTCGCGGCAGGAGCGCAGCAGGACCCTGGCGACCCAGCCCACGAACGCGAGCTGGGGCCGGGGCGCCGCGACGGCGACGGCGGCGTCCAGGCCCCTCACGAAGCGGCGGGCCGCGGCTATGTCGGGGTGGGCGGCCGGGCCGGTGCCCGCCACCACGGGGGCCAGCAGGGCCCGGAGCTCGGCCACGCGCATCCACCACAGGAAGGGGGAGCCGATCACCAGGACGGGCGAGGCCCCGGCCCGCCTGCGCAGCCGCAGCAGCCTCCGGGACACGGTGTGTGCGGGGTGCGTGCGGTCCTCCAGCCAGCTGTCGCAGTCGGGCGTGAGGGCCATGGCGGAGGGCGCCGGGACGTCCAGCCGCTCGGCCAGGTCACGGACCAGGCGGTAGAGGTCGGGGGCCGTCTCCTCCGGGATCGGGACGGTGGGGCTGAGCGCCGGGCGGGCCCGGGAGACCACCGTGGCCACGGCGGCCGCGAGCGCCAGGGCCAGCAGGGCGACGGCGGAGACGACCGGGCGGACCACGTCCCAGGCGGAGCCGTCCGGGATCCGGCCCATGGCCGAACCGGCCGCCAGCACGACGGCCGCGGCCGCCGGCACGAGGGCGACGGCCAGCGCGGCGCCGCGCACGCGCAGCACGGCGAGGGCTCTGGCACGCGCGGCCAGCGCGCCTGCTTCAGGACCTGCCACGGGACCGATCACCCCCAGTTGCCGTCAGTGCTCTGCCGAGGTGCTTGCCTTACCTCCCCCACTGTGGCACCGGCCTCTGACATCGCAATGCCGGTGGGCCGGTCGGGCCGATGCGTCAGCCACGCGGCAGCCGGCCTGCGCCGCACCCTAGTTGGGGGTGCGGCGCGCGTCAGCCGGTTGGGCGAGCGGTCACCCGATGGAATGGCTTTGGGCAAAGCCTCTGCGGATCCCGCTCCGTTCTGTTCGACAGGACAGAGCGGTACCGAACGGGGCGGAGCGGGACAAGTGTGCGGAGAACGCCCGGGCAGTGGCCGCTCAGGCGGACGCGGCGGCCTTCTCCGCGATGTCCGTGCGGTGGTGCGAGCCGTCCAGCCGGATGCGGGAGAGGGCCTCGTACGCCTGCGCCCGGGCGTCCGCCAGGTCGTCGCCGGTCGCGGTGACGGACAGGACGCGGCCGCCCGCGCTGACCACCCGGCCGTCGGCGTCGAGCGCGGTGCCCGCGTGGAGCACGTACGCCCGCTCGACCTCCGCCGCCTGCGCCAGGCCCTCGATCACGTCGCCGGTGCGCGGGGTGCCGGGGTAGTTGTGCGAGGCGACGACGACGGTCACGGCGGCGCCCTCGCTCCAGCGCAGCGGCGGCTCGGCGGCCAGGTTGCCGGTGGCGGCGTTGAGCAGGACGCTCGCCAGCGGCGTCTTCAGGCGGGCCAGGACGACCTGGGTCTCCGGGTCGCCGAAGCGGGCGTTGAACTCGATGACCCGCACGCCGCGCGAGGTGATCGCGAGGCCCGCGTAGAGCAGCCCGGAGAAGGGCGTGCCACGGCGGCGCAGCTCGTCCACGGTGGGCTGCAGCACGGTCCGCAGCACCTCGTCGACCAGCCCGGGGTCGGCCCAGGGCAGCGGCGAGTAGGCGCCCATACCGCCGGTGTTGGGGCCCTCGTCGCCGTCCAGGGCGCGCTTGAAGTCCTGCGCGGGCTGCAGGGGCACCACCGTCTCGCCGTCGGTGATGGCGAAGAGGGAGACCTCGGGGCCGTCGAGGAACTCCTCGATCACCACGCGGCCGCAGGACAGCGCGTGCTCGCGGGCGGCGGCCAGGTCCGCGGTGACGACGACGCCCTTGCCGGCGGCCAGGCCGTCGTCCTTGACGACGTAGGGGGCGCCGAAGGCGTCCAGGGCCGCGTCGATCTCGGCCGGGGTGGTGCAGACGTAGCTGCGGGCGGTGGGGACGTTCGCGGCGGCCATGACGTCCTTGGCGAACGCCTTGGAACCCTCCAGCAGGGCCGCTTCCGCGGACGGGCCGAAGACCGGGATGCCGCGCTCGCGCAGCACGTCGGCGACGCCCGCGACCAGCGGCGCCTCGGGGCCGACCACCACCAGGTCCGCGCGCAGCGACGTGGCGAGCTCCGCGACGGCGGCGCCGTCCAGGGCGTCCACGGGGTGCACCTGTGCGACCTCGGCGATCCCGGCGTTGCCGGGGGCGCAGTGCAGCGCGGTGACGTCGGGATCGAGGGACAGGGAGCGGCACAGGGCGTGTTCGCGGGCGCCGCCGCCGATGACGAGGACCTTCACGGGGCCACCCTATTGCCTGCCTTGTGGATCAGTACGACTCGGGCCCCTCCCCGGGCTCGTAGGAACCTCTTGAAGCCCCGGTGGCGGCCCCGGCGCGAGCGCTCGCGATCGCGCTCCTCAGAACGTTTCGGCGCCCGTGCGTCGTCACTGCGGCGGCCGGGCCGCACTCTTTCGGGTGAAGGACATGGGGCCCTATACCCGATCCCGCTGCACTTACGGACGGAAAAGGCTGGATCTTGTGCCCAACGCCAACCGTTCGGCGGTAGGAAGGAGGCTGCCCTCACGGATAACGCAACCGGATGCGGCACACGGCGACAGACGGCGGAGAAGGAGTGCAGGGGTGAGCCAGCCTGAGATGCAGCCCGAGGGGCTTCCGCGCGAGCAGGGAGGCCACCCGGCAGGGCAGCACCGGGGCGACCTGCGCGGCCGGACCTTCCCTCTCGGCGACTGGGGGGAACCCGCCGAGCGGCTGGACGAGCTGTACCGGTGGGTCGAGGGCGGTGCGCTGAACCTGGCCGACTGGTACCTGACCGACCGTGCCTGGAAGCGCCGCTGGGCGCGCGGGCTGCGGCTGGGGACCGCGTTCTGCGCGGTGGTGGGGGCGGCCCTGCCCCTGCTGGAGCTGACCAAGGTGCTGCGCACCGGTTCCGCGTGGGCGTTCCTGGCGCTGCTCGGGGCGGTGGCCTGTGTGGCCTGCGACCGTTACTTCGGGCTGACGTCGGGCTGGATGCGCGGGGTGGCCACGGCGCAGGCGGTGCAGCGGCGGCTGGAGGTCCTGCAGTTCGACTGGGCGTCGGAGTGCGTCCGCGAGGTGCTCGGCCCGACCGAGGGCACGGCCAGCGAGGCGGCCGAGCGCTGCCTGACGGTGCTGCGGCGCTTCTCGGAGGACGTCTCGGAGCTCGTCCGGGCCGAGACGGCCGACTGGATGGTGGAGTTCCGTGCCGGGCCGGCGCCCCTGCTGACGCAGTCGCTGGTCGCGTGGGGGCCGCGCGGCGAGTCGGGCGGGCCGGTGGGGCGCTTCCCGATGCCGCCCCACACGCGTCCGAACATGCCGCGGCAGCGGCCGCCGGAGTCACCGCGCTAGAGCCGGCAGGCCCGCCGCGCCGAGACCGCCGGAGTCAGCGCGCCGCAGCAGGCGCGGCCTGACGGGCCGGGCACACGGGCCCGTCAGCTGAAGACGATCATCGAGCCCTGGCCCAGGCTTCTGGTCGCCGCCGCGTGCAGGCCCCGCCACACATGACGCTCCCGGGCGAACGGGCTGTCGTCGTCCGGGCCCGGGGCCGCCCGCTCCTCCAGGGCGGTGGGACGGTCCGGAGCGGCCGGCGGCGCGGGCGGGTTGGCCGGGTCGATGCCCAGCGCCGGTGCCACCGCCAGGAGTTCGCGCAGCAGGCCGTGGCTCGATCCCAGCGGGCCGCCGCCTTCGAGGAGTTCGTCGTTGGACAGCGGGTGCGCGAAGTCGACGGGGACGTACGCGCCGGCGTGGTCGTAGTGCCAGACCAGATGCGACTGCTGGGCCGTGGGCTCGAACATCTCCAGCAACTGCTCGTAGTCGCCGCCGAGTTCGTCCACGGGGGTGACCGCGAGTCCGCACAGGTTCAGCAGGTGGGCGCGGCGCAGGAAGTGCAGGGCGTCGTAGTCGAAGCCCGCGACCGGCGCCACGTCCCCCGACAGTCCCGGCATGTAGCCGAAGACGGGCACCGGCGGGAGCCCGGCCTCGCCGAGAACCTTGTCGTAGGCGGAGATCTCCTCGGCGAAGGGGTTGTCGGGGCTGTGGCACAGCACGTCGACGAGGGGCACCAGCCAAAGGTCACAGGCCACGTGAGCTCACTCTCGTTCCCGGATTCATGCGATGGTCGGGGCATGCGATGGTCGGGCCAGAGTAGTGCCGCTCAGCCGGTTGTCACACAGGGGCGACGGAGATGGACGCCCGGATTCCCCTTGGTGTCCGGTGGTGTCCGGCCGACGGGTCAACCCCGGTCGCGTACGTCCCACACCCACGTGTCGCCGAGTTGCCGCGGCTGCCGTCCCGACAGCTTCGTGACCGCCTCGCGCAGAGCCGGTGCGTGGTCCCGGGGGGTGAGGACGAGCGCGTCCGCGCGCCAGAAGCCGAGGTCCCAGTCGAACTGCCGTCGCTGCTGCGGGCCGATGTCGGGCACCTTGCCGCTCTCGGCGACCTTGCCCAGCAGGTCGGAGGTGAAGCGCGGCTGGGGTCCGTAGATGCCGATGCGCTCCGGCCCCCAGGGCCCGTTGAAGTAGCCGCCCGGGAAGGCGAAGCCGAGGCCGGCGTCGATCTGCCAGCCGAGGGCGGCGGTGTCGGCCGGACTGGGCACCGGCACGGGCACCAGCGAGCGGCCGGGGCGCACGTACTGCTGCCAGGTGCCGTCGGCGATGAACGCGGGTACGGGGGCGCGCTGGACGGTCGGGTAGGGCGTCGGCAGGAGCGGCAGGAGCGCCACGGTCAGGGCCGTCCAGCCGAGCATGCGGCGGGAGGTCTCGCGCTCGCTGCGCAGCCGTCGCACGGCCAGCCGGTCGCAGCCGAGGGCGAGGAGGATGCCGAGGGCGGGCGCGCAGACCATGGCCGTGCGGGACTCGATGACCGACTCGAAGAGCGGCATGTCCGCGAGCAGCCGCCACGGGCCCGGCAGCGTCTTGTCCGTGCCGAGCAGGGGGATGTTCTGGCCGAGGGAGAGGACGGCGGCGGCCAGCGCGGTGAAGCCGAGGGCGCGCACGCGCGGCTGGTCGCGCAGGTGGACGACGAGGGCGACGGCGAGGACGACGAGCGGCCAGCCGAAGAAGGCGTTCTCCTCGGTCCGGTTGAGCGAGAGGGACGCCGCGACCTTCGCGTCGCCGGCCAGCGAGCGGGTGGCGAACTCCAGGAGCGCCATGGGGTGGTTGCCGACCTGCCCGTGCAGGACGCTCTGATAGCTCTGCGGGCCCTTGAACTGCCAGGCGAGGGGTAGGGCCACCAGCGGCAGGGACACCAGCGCGGCGACGCCGAGGCCGCGCAGCAGCGGCCGGGCGACGGCCTTGGCCACGTCCGGGGCGGCGAGGGCGTAGCCGAGGGCGAAGAGCGCGAGGCCGGTCACGGCCAGCAGCAGCGCCTCCTCGCCGAGGAAGATCTGGTAGGCCAGGAACAGGCCCAGGACGATGCCGTCGCGGCGGACGCGGCGGCCCTCGCACAGCCGCAGCAGCCGTTCGACGATCAGCGGCATCATGAACAGCACGACGAAGTTGGGGTGCGCGGTGCCGTGCGAGATCATCGGCGGCGCGAAGGCGCAGAAGCCGCCGCCGAGCGCGGCCGCCCAGCGCGAGCGCACGAAGCGCTTGGCGATCAGCCAGTACCAGGAGCAGGCGGTCGCGGCCAGCCCGCCGGTGAGGACGACGGCCCAGGTGACGTGGGCGCCGAGGGCGAGCGTGAGGGGCGCCAGGGGCACGGAGAGCCCCAGCATGGCGGTGTTCGCCATGAGGTTGACGCCGAGCGGGGCGTTCTGCAGGCCGGTGAAGAGCGGGTTGCGCAGGTGGGCGACGTTGTCCGCGGTGACGGCGAAGAACCACTCCCACTGCTGCTGGTCGGAGCCGGAGTCGGTGAGATAGCTGCCGCCGAGTCCGCTCCACAGCCCGCCGTAGAGGAAGAACGCGAGGAGGAGGAAGATCGCGGGGACGGCGAGCCGCACCGGGCGCACGGCGCGCAGGCGGATGCGCAGCAGGTCGGCGAGGACGGTGGGGTAGGCGAGCGGGCGGACCTTGGAACCGGGCTGATGGGCCCAGCGGACGGGCACTTCGGCGACCTCCCAGTCCTTCTGGTGGAAGAAGCGCAGGATCTCGACGTCGAAGCTCCAGCCGTCCAGCCGGGAGCCGGCGAAGGCGGTGCGGACCTTGTCGCCGTCGAAGAGCTTGAAGCCGCACTGGGTGTCCCGTATGCCGGGCACCGCGGCGGCGCGTATGAGGCGGGCGCCCAGGCGGCCCATGACCTCGCGCAGTGCGTTCTGGCGCACCGCGATCCGGGAGCCGGGCAGGGCGCGGGAGCCCACGGCCGCGGCGGCGCCGGCGTCCATCCGCTCCGCAAGGAGGCCGAGCTCCTCGATGGGGGTGGCCAGGTCGGCGTCGGTGACCAGGACCCGGCGGCCGCGCGAGGCGAGGACGCCGGTGCGCACCGCGTGGCCCTTGCCTCTGTTGGCGGGGGTGGTCAGCAGCCGGATGCGGGGTTCCTCGGCGGCGGCGGCGGTGGTGACGGCGGCGGTGCCGTCGGTGGAGCCGTCGTCGACGACGATCAGCTCCCACCGCAGGGGCGCGAGGGTGTCGAGGTGGGCCCGGACCGCGCGCAGCGTCGGGGCGAGCCGCTGCTCCTCGTTGTAGGCGGGGACGATCACCGTCAGGTCGACGGGGCTGGCTCCGGCGGGTATGTGGGGCTCCGGCGAGGAGGACCGGTCCGACGGCTGGGTCTGTGACATCACGTGACTGGGACGTCCTCAAAAGGTCGAAGGTTGCATATCCGACATCGGCGCCTTCTTCATTTCGAATCCCGTTCCGTTGGTCGACGACAGCGCGACGTCGACCCTATGCGGTCGGCCCTTGATCGGACCCGACCGTGTCCGACGGCTCCCGACCGGATGCGGCGTCGCCGCAGAGTCCGTCGATCAGCGCCAGCGAATGCTCGTTGTAGGCCACGACGATCTGCTGCGCCCGCTCCACGTCACGGCTCGCCACCGCCTCGACCAGGTCGGCGTGCCGGTCCCACAGCAGCCCCCGCAGATCTCCCAGCGCCCGCAGCAGCGGCACGGTGAAGATCCAGCTCTGTACGCGCACCCGGTCCAGGAAGTCGGATATGTAGGGATTGCCGACCAGGCCGGCCATCTCCCGCCAGAAGCGCAGGTCGTAGCCGATGAGGATGTCCAGGTCCCCCGCGACCGCGGCCCGCGACGCCTCCTCGGCCCGCCGCCGCACCGAGGCCAGGGCCTGCGGGGTGGCCGCCTGCAGCGCCCGCATGGCCGAGCGGCGGAACATGCCCTCGACGATCAGGGTGCGGGCCTCGATCATGTCCCGGAAGTCGGCGTACGAGAACTCCCGCACCCGGTAGCTCCGGTGCAGTTCCACGTCGAGCAGCCCCTGCGAGCACAGGTCGAGCAGCGCCTCGCGGACGGGCGTGGCCGAGACCCCGTACTGTTCGGCGATCTCCTTGACGGTGAACTGCCCGCCCGCCGGAAGCCGTCCCGCGATCACCTCGTCGCGCAGCGCGTCCGCGATCTGCGAGCGCAGCGTCGTGCGCTTGACCGCGTCGCTGCCGGGCATCTGGTCTCCGTCTCCCCTTCGTGACCGCGCGCCTGGCATGCGAACGGCCCTCGCACAAGATAAGCGAGGGCCGACGCGAAGCAGTATGACCGTACGCACGGGGAGACTGAACGCTACCGGATCGCCGCGGAGGCGGAATGAGCGGCTCCGCGCGAGGGCGGGTCAGGTCGCGTGGCGGTCCGCCACCGACAGCGCCTCGTCCAGGGCGGCCAGCCCCTCCTTCGCCTCCGCCTCGGTGATCGTGCACGGCGGGACGACGTGGGTGCGGTTCATGTTCACGAACGGCCACAGACCGGCCTTCTTGCAGGCGCCCGTGAAGGCCGCCATGGGCGCGTTGTCCTCGCCCGTCGCGTTGTACGGCACCAGCGGCTCGCGGGTGGTGCGGTCCCGGACGAGCTCCACCGCCCAGAACACGCCGAGGCCCCGCACCTCGCCCACCGAGGGGTGGCGGGCGGCGAGTTCGCGCAGGCCGGGGCCGATGACCTCCTCGCCGATGCGGGCGGCGTTCTCCACGATGCCCTCCTCGGCCATCGTGGTGATCGTCGCCACGGCGGCGGCGCAGGCGAGCGGGTGCCCGGAGTAGGTGAGCCCGCCGGGATAGGGGCGCCGGTCGAACGTGGCCGCGATCTCCGCGGAGATGGCGACGCCGCCGAGCGGTACGTAGCCGGAGTTGACGCCCTTGGCGAAGGTGAGCAGGTCGGGGACGACGCCGAAGCGGTCGGCCGCGAACCAGTGGCCCGTGCGCCCGAAGCCCGCCATGACCTCGTCGAGGACGAGGACGATGCCGTACCGGTCGCACAGCTCGCGCACGCCCGGGAGGTAGCCGGGCGGCGGGACCATGATCCCGGCGGTGCCGGGCACCGTCTCCAGGACGATCGCGGCGATGGTCGCCGGCCCCTCGAAGACGAGGGTGTCCTCCAGGTGGCGCAGGGCGCGCTCGCACTCCTGCTCCTCGCTCTCCGCGTGGAAGGGCGAGCGGTAGAGGAACGGCGCCCAGAAGCGGATTACGCCCGCCGAGCCGGTGTCGGAGGGCCAGCGGCGCGGGTCACCGGTCAGGTTGATCGCGGCGGCCGTCGCCCCGTGGTACGAGCGGTAGGCGCTGAGCACCTTGGGACGGCCGGTGTGCAGCCGGGCCATCCGGACGGCGTTCTCGACGGCCTCGGCCCCGCCGTTGGTGAAGAAGATCTTGTCGAGGTCGCCCGGGGTCCGCTCCGCGATGAGCCGCGCGGCCTCGGACCGCACGTCCACGGCGAAGCCCGGCGCCATCGTGCACAGCCGCCCGGCCTGCTCCCGGATCGCGGCGACCACCTTGGGGTGCTGGTGGCCGATGTTGGTGTTGACCAGCTGCGAGGAGAAGTCGAGGTAGCGGTTGCCGTCGTGGTCCCAGAAGTACGAACCGCCGGCGCCGGCCACGGCGAGCGGGTCGATGAGGCCCTGGGCGGACCAGGAGTGGAAGACGTGCGCGCGGTCGGCGGCCTTGACGGCGGCGCCCACCGCGGGATCGGGCTGCGGGCTGGCGGTGCTCACGGGGCATGACCTCGCATCGGGGGCTCGGTGGTCCGGCCCGCCCGAGCCTAGGCAGGACGGGCCCGCCCCGGTACCGGCACTGTGTCGGCCGCTCGGCGCGCCCGCCGACACAGTGCCGGGTCACGGAGACACACGGCGCCGGGCGGCAGGAAATACCAATTCGACGCCATTTGCCTGCTACGGTCATTTCCAGTTGCAGTTTTGGTACCCATTTGTCATGTGCGCCTGAAGGTCTGTGACCTCGGGCGCACTTGCGTTTTTCCTGGAGCACGGAATTCCGTCGTGCACCCGATTGAGGAGATCAGCTTGGCTACCGGCATCGTGAAGTGGTTCAACTCGGAAAAGGGCTTCGGCTTCATCCAGCAGGACGGCGGCGGCGCGGACGTGTTCGCCCATTACTCCAACATCGCGACACAGGGGTATCGCGAACTGCAGCAGGGCCAGAAGGTGACCTTCGACATCACCCAGGGCCAGAAGGGGCCGCAGGCGGAGAACATCCTGCCCGTCTGACGACCCGTCGGCGCACCCCCGCCGGCCGCCCCCGGGCGGCCGGCACGCCAGGGGCCGGGGACCGCACTTTTCGCCGTGCGGATACCCGGCCCTTTGCCGTGCCGCTATTCTCCGCGGAGAAACATGGGGGAAGGAGTGCCCGGCATGGAAGATCTGTCGCCGGAGGACCCGCGCACACTCGGCAAGTACCGGCTGCTCGGCAGGCTCGGCGCGGGCGGCATGGGCCGGGTCTATCTCGCCCGCTCCGACCGCGGCCGGACGGTGGCGGTCAAGCTGGTGCAGCCGGAGCTCGCGGGCCAGGAGGAGTTCAGGCGCCGGTTCCGGCAGGAGGTCACGGCCGCGCGCCGGGTCGGCGGGGAGTGGACCGCTCCCGTGCTCGACGCGGACACCGAGGCCACCGTGCCCTGGGTCGCCACGGGTTACATCGCCGGGCCCTCGCTGCGCCAGGTCGTCGGGCAGGACTACGGGCCGCTGCCCGAGCGGTCCGTGCGCATCCTGGCGGCCGGGCTCGCCCGCGCCCTGCAGGCCGTCCACGCCGCCGGCATCGTCCACCGCGACCTCAAGCCGTCCAACGTCCTCATCACCCTGGACGGCCCGCGCCTGATCGACTTCGGCATCGCGCGCGCCCTGGAGACCGTCACCGACGGCGGCCTCACCCGCACCGGCGCGGCCGTCGGGTCGCCCGGCTTCATGTCGCCGGAGCAGGTGCGCGGCGGCCGCATCACGCCCGCGAGCGACATCTTCTGCCTGGGCTCGGTCCTCGCCTACGCGGCCAGCGGCCGCATGCCCTTCGGCACCGCCGACAGCGGCGTGCACGCCCTGATGTTCCGCATCGCCGAGGAGGAGGCGGACCTCACCGGCGTGCCGGCCGAGCTGCACCCGCTGATCTCCGCGTTCCTCGCCAAGGACCCCGCCGCCCGGCCCACGCCCGAGCAGGCCCTGGAGCGCTCGGGCGCGGCGGACCTGCTGGCGGACCTGGGCTCGGCCGAACCCTGGCTGCCGGGCGGCCTCGTCGCCCAGCTCGGCCGGCACGCCGTGCGGCTCCTCGACGTGGAGAACCCCGCCCAGGCGGCCGGCATACCGCCGCACTCCATATCCGGGCCGCCCACGCAGGTCGACCCGCCGCAGGACGCACGGCCCGTCGACCCGCCCACGCTGACCGCGCCCGCCGCGGCCGCGCAGCCCCTGCCCCCGCCGGCCCCGCACGCCGCGTACGGCTACCCGCCGCCGGGCCCGTACGCGGGCAGCCCGTACCACCACCCGGCCCTCCAGGTCCCGGCCCCGCCGGCGCGCCGCTCGAAGACGCCGTACATCGTGGCCGCGATCGTGACCGCCGGGCTGCTCACGGGTGGCGGCACCGTCTATCTCCTCAACCGCGACACGAGCAACGCCGCGCACAACGGCCCGGGCCCGGCGCCGGCGCCCTCCGCCTCATCCCAGGGCCCGGCCCCGTCCACCGCGCCCGCGCCCCCCACGACCGGGCCGACGACCGGCGGCAACCCCACGCCGACGCCCACACCCACGCCCGAGGCCGGGCCGCGGGCGTTCCTGGGCACCTGGCAGTCGAGCTTCGGCAGCGGCTCGCGCGTCAACACCCGGACCATCACCATCTCCGGGAGCTCGGTCACCATCGACGGAAGCGGCGTCCTGGACGACGGCACCTCCTACGTCTGCACGTGGCAGGCGACCGCAACCGGCGGCGGCACCGACGGCAGCCCGATGCGCGTCGGCCCCTCCAGCGTCACCCGGGCCATGCCCACGTCGGCCTGCCAGCCGGGCTCCTCGTCCGAGCTGGTCCTGCTCCCGGACGGCAGGATGCGGCGCGACTTCTCCGACTCCGGCACGAAGGACGCGTCGCTCACCTACCGCAAGATCTACTAGGACAGAGGTGGGCCGGGGGGCGAGGCGACCATCAGCGGACTGCCACGTCCCCCATCCACACCCGCCGCCCCAACTCGTCCAGCTCCGCCTTCAGCTGTTGGCACTCCGGGAGCGCCCGGCCCAGCAGGCGCCAGTAATCGGAGCCATGGCCTGCAATTCGGATGTGTGCCAGCTCGTGGGCGATCACATAGTCGATGAGGTGAATCGGCAGCTGAAAGACGGCCCAGTGCAGAGCCATGCGACCGCTACCGTTCGCCCCCACCCGGTAGGTGCCCCACCGGTGCACCAGGTCGCGGACGTCCACCTCCGGCTCGGGTACGTCCATCCGCGCCGCCCAGGGCTGCAGACGGCCCTGCACCCAGCGGAGCCCCCTGCTGCTGTACCAGACGGCGAAGGCCCTGCGGGCCGCTCGGGGATCTGCCGCCACGGACCGGCCCAGGCGCATGCGGCCGGCGACCAGACGTAGCGAGGCTGTGGTTTCGTCCTCGTCGTCCACCACGAGCAGCCTGTAGTCCCGGCCGAGGTAGCGGTGGATCTCACCGTTGCGCAGCGACCGCACAGGATGCAGTTGCCGTCGCTCCTCGCTCAACCGCAGCTTGCTGTCGATCCAGTGCCTGCTCGCCTGTACGAAGTCCTCGGCCCGCCGGTGACCGCACTCCTGCGGAGCACGCAGGGTCAACGAGCCGTCGCGTTCGACGGTCAGCCCCAGCCGCTTGCGGCGAGGGCTGATGCGTACGGTCAGCGGCAGTCCGTCCACGATGAGAACCTGCCCCTCGGCGAGCGGATCTCCGCCGCACTGGGACACCTCGGGGCCGGACTGTATGGACATGCCCCTATTGTCGCCGCCCCTCAGCCCGGAATCCGTCAAGGTGGTCCACGGCATGACCCGCCAGCGACCCTGCCAGCCGTTCGAGCGCCTCACGGCCTCCGGCGACGGGGCGCAGCCCTGCTCGGCGCAGACGATTCCAGATGTGCGCCTCCAGCTCGGTGACGTGCGCGTCCTCGGCGCCGAACGAGGCACGGGTCACATGGCCGACGATCTCCTCCCGCACCTCGGCGGCGAGTCGCCGCAGGAAGTCCGGCTCGGGTGTCTCGAAGCCAGGGTCTTCCGTCAGCCTCTCCTGCAGCAGCACATAGAGCCGCTGCTCCATCGGCGACAGGTCCGCCAGCCGCGGGTCCGCCTGCTCAGCCCTCCGGGCGCGCTCCACCAGCGGCCCCACGTGCGCCTTGATGTCCTCCCAGCGCCCTGCGAACTCTTCCAGGACCTTCTCCAGCTCTGCGGCGAGCTGCCGGTACACCGGCCGGTCCTCGCGTTCCTGCCGCTCCTCCAGGTGATAGCGGAGGGCCTGTACCTGTTCCGCCGCGGCTTCCCGTACGGGAAGCCGGTCCACGATCTGATCAAAGTCGGGAGCGAGGAGCGACACGGGCGCGATGGCCTGCTCTATCTCCTGGACGGCAAGGTGATCGGCGATCAGTGCCCGCACCTTCCGCCCGTAGCCCCGTATCGAGAAACCGCCGCCCGGACCGTCCCGGTAATGCCGGCGCACCCGCATCTGCAGCACGCTCCAGCGACGGACGTCGGGAATCCACTCCAGCGCCCCCTCGTGCGGCAACACCCGGTCCACCGCGCCGAGGAACTCGCCGAGCAGCCTGTCGAGCTCGGCACGCTGCCGGGAATCGCCCAGGGCGAGCATCGCGCGGGCGATGCCGGCGCGAGTACCGAGGCCCTCGCGGTCGATGCCGACGGCGGAGAGGAACGCTTCGACCTCCTCGGCCGCCTTCTTCATCCTGGGGATCTCCGCGTCCATACTGCGCAGTGACTCAAGGACGGGCGGATCGTTCCGGTAGGCGGCGAGCGTGACACCGAGGTTGTTCAGCACCCCGTAGTAGTCGACGACCAGGCCCTCCGTCTTCTCCGGAGCGGGCCGGTTGACCCGGGCGATGGCCTGGAGCAGCTCGGCGTCCCGGATCGGCCGGTCCAGGTACAGCACCTGCTCGATCGGCGCGTCGAAGCCGGTGAGCAGCATGGACTTCACGATGAGGAAGGCGATCGGCTCCGGCTCCTCCTCCGTCTCCCGGTGCGGGGCCAGGTCACTCCACGGGTTCATCCCGCCGACGCGGCCGATGGTGGGTGGCAGGTCGATCGCGGTCCACTCCTTGCCCGGTGGGTATTCGGGGAACGGATCCAGGAACCTGTCGACGTGCTCGCGCTGCTTCGACTCGTCGGTCCACTCCCGCCACACGCCGCTCTTGTGCTCCCGGCCGGCCGAGATGACCGGCACGAAGTCCATCCGGCGCAGCACCTCCCGGTGTCGCCAGGCCCAGAAGAGCAGGAGCTCGTCGTCGCTGTACGTCTCGGGCTTCCGCAGGCGCAGGGCCTCGCGGGCTCCGCTCTCGTCGAATTCCCGCACCCGCTCCAGCAGTTCCGTCCGCACGTCCCGGAACGCGTTCCGGTAGTACACGGCCGCACGCCTGCTGACCACAGCCACCTGTGCCTTGAACCCCTTGGTGAGCGGGCCGGTCACATAGTGCGCCAGCATGTCGGCGGCCTTCGCCCGGATCAGCGGCGCGGACTCGGCCACGTCGCGGCCGGTGGGCGTTCCGTAGAACTTGCGCACCCGCTGCTGTTCCGAGGCGTCCAGCGGTTCGATGAGGTCCTCGAAGCAGTCGTTGAGCTTCTGCTTCTCCCGTACTTCGGCGGTCGTTGCGCGCCCTTCGTACTTGACGGGCACGATCACCTTGTCCGCTTCGGCGTCGACCATCCGGTAGGTGTCGAGGAAAGCCGGTCTGCCGCCGGGCTCCCGGCTGGGCTCGAACCCGAAGATCCTGCCGGTGTCCTTCCGCCGGCCCTGCATCAGCGGGGTGCCGGTGAAACCGATCCGGGCCGCGTTCGGCAGCGCCGTACGAAGGCAGGCGTGCAGGACGGAGGTGTGCGAGCGGTGCGCCTCGTCCACCATCACCAGCACCTTGACCGAGTCGCTGCACTCCGGGAACACCCGGGCGGCCTTCTTCAAGGTCTCCTCGTCCGGGGCGGGATCCGCGACCTGCTCCGGGTCCTCTCCCGCCTCAACGCGGTCGCGTGCCTGGTCGAAGTCCTCGGCGAGCGCCTCGTCCTCACCGTTGGCCGTGTCCGCACCGTCGGCGCCGTCGCTGTCCTTCGGCAATCCCGGCAACTCTCCGAGGAACTTCTGGATCGTCGCGAAGATCACGGCCCTGCCGCCGGGCTGCCCCGCGCGTCGCAGCATCCCCTCCAGGTCCGCCTGTGACTTCGCCTGGTGCACGGTGCTGCCGCTCAGCTTCACGGCATTCTTCAGCTGCCGCTGCAGGTCCTTGCGGTCGGTGACCGCGACCAGCGTGACCTGGTTCAGCTCGGGATCCCTGCTCATGTGCAGCCGACGGGCCAGGAACTTCATCGTGAAGCTCTTTCCCGCGCCCTGCGTGTGCCAGACGACCCCGCCCCGCTCGTCCCGCTCGGCACCCGGATCCAGCCGGGTGCGCCCGGTGCGGAGCTTGCGGACGATCTTCTCCGTGGCGCGGTACTGCTGGTGGCGGCAGACGACCTTGGCCGTCATCGCCTGTACCACCGCCTGCTTCTCCCGGTCCCCCTTCCGGGCCTTCCTCTGACTCTTGAGAGGCATCTCGAAGACGTAGTGCCGAATGATGTTGAGCAGATTGGCCGGCTTCAGCACCATGGCGGTCAGCTGGTGCTGAAGCGTCACCGGCTCGTCAGCCCCGATGACGCCCCACGCGCGCAGTTCACGGCGGAGTTCGTCCGGGGAGGCGTAGTCCGGCTCGACGCTCCGCCACAGCGCGTAGTGCTCCTCCTCGGAGGAGATCGTCCCCAGCGCGGCGTCCCTGCCGTCGGCCGCGACCAGCAGCTGTACGGGCGCGAAGAACTCCGGGATGCCGCGCGGGGCCGTTGCGGGCTCGCGTGTGTCGTCCGCCAGCGGCCGTCCGGTGTAGGCCCGCAGGTCGCGGATGGCCTCGGTGAGCGGGTCGCGCTTGTCCGGCGACTTGCACTCGATCACCACGACGGGGATGCCGTTGACGAAGAGGACGAGATCGAGGACCTCGTCCTTCCCGCCGGCGTTGCGGACGCGGAGCTGATCCACCACGAGGAAGTCGTTCCGCGCCAGGACCTCTTCCCGGGTGCCCTCCAGCGCCTCCGTCCCCCAGTCGACGAACCACACCTTCGCGTCGCGCTCGTCGGGCCCCTTCTCCAGGGCCCCGTGCACCAGCAGCGTGGTCACCTCCTCGTTGGCCGCCGCGAGCGAGGAGGCAGCGACGTTACGCGCGGCCTGCTTCAGGCGGTCGACGGCGCGGAGTTCGTCGCCCTCGGACATCCAGCCGGAGAGAGCACCGGGCATCCGGTTGATCCGGCGCAGGGCGGTGACCAGCCGCTGCCTCAGAAGGAAGTCGGTGTACGCGCGCTTTTCCGCGTCCTGCAGGTCCCGGCCGCGGATGTGCTGCCACCCCATCGCCTTGAGGTGCCGCAGCAGCGGTTCCTCCGCCTCGTCCCGCTCGGCCGTTCCTCTGACCCCTCCGGCAACCATGCGCCCGCGCCCCTCCCCGGTACCGACGTGCTGGTGCTACACGTCGGTCCATTGTGCGACAGGGGATGTGAGTCGCCGCACGGACACTCGGCCGTCGGGGCGCGAGGTGTCAGCGGGCGTAGTTCTTCAAGGTCTCCGTATCGAGAGTGATGTTCACCGGGTCGGGAAGAGTGACCTGTTCTCCGAAGGGAGAACGGTGAATGTCGAGGTATCCGCGCTCCGGGTCGGGGTTGGTGTGTACAGCCACGACACCGGCGTCTCGGTCGACCAGAACGTGAACCGGGATGCCCGCGGCAGCGTAAGCGGCCGGCTTCTCCTGCCGGTCACGACGGTCGGTGTCTCCGTCGTACGACGTGACCTCAACGGTCATCAGCACGCCGTCGGGGTCCGCCCACTCGCCGTGCCCGGCGAAGTGATCGACGGGCACCAGCACCCCGTTCGGGCGGGCCCTGCCCTTGCGGTATTCCCCAACCTTCAAGCCCTGGGCCGTGTACAGGTCGAGCTCGGGGCGCGCCTGCATGCAGCGTCTGAGCAGCCACATGATGATCGCGTTGTGATCCCCGTCGGCCACCGGCTTCTCCTCGATCCGTCCGTTGATGAACTCCAACGTGACGGTCTCGGGCGCGGCGGCGGCGATCTGCTCGAATTCCTCCACCAGCATGTGCGACGTGCGCTCGGCCATAACCGTCATGGTGCACTCCCTTCCAGGCGAAGGCCAGCCTCGCCGACCTTCGGCAGGCGTCGGCTCCCCTTTCCTGCCGCTCCCCCGGACGGGTAACGGCATGGAGCTCGGCCCCGCTCGGAGCGCGGGGCCGAGCAGTCACATGGCCTACGGCTGGTGCGTTCCCCCGCCGCCCCGGACGTCCTTCCGGCAGTCTGACGTACGGTCGGCCGGTGTCGTCACGGGCATGCCGTCGAGGGCGCGGCAGAGCTGCGTGTGCAGGTGCTCCGCCTCTGCGGCGGAGAGCCGGAGGACAAGATCGGCGTGGAACCTGCCGTGGCGTTCCAGCCACAGGCGGACGGCCAGGCTGCCATCGGCCTCACGACGGACGGGCTCGCTGGGGACGCGCCTGATACGCAGCCCGTGGGAGGGGCGTGGCGGCAGCGGCGGAAGGGGGACGGGGTTCGGGGTGATCATCATGCGGCCACCGCCTGGGGAACGAGCGCGGCGGCGCCGATGCGGTGACCGTGGATGACCCAGGGCCCGATGTCGATGCCGTCGAGGGCGAGCGCGAGGGCGGTACGGCGCCAGCGTTGTTCGTGGGTGAGGTAGTAGGGGCGGAAGAAGGGGGTGAGGTCGGTGAGGGCGGCGCGTGAGCCCGGCGTCCCGGACAGCCAGGGGGGTGTGAGGGTGCGGATGAGGAAGCGGAGGCCGGATGTGGTGTGGGTGTGCGGTGCGGCGGGGCGGGTGGCGACGGTCGCGGCACCGGGGCCGGTGCGGTGGCCGGCTCGCGGCGGGCGCATGGCGCCCCGGCCGCGCACTCCACTGGCCGGGAGGAGGAGTGCGAGGAGGTGGGTGAGTGTTCGTTGCAGGACGAGCCCGATACGGTAGAGCATGCTGACGCTCCTATGCGGCGTTGGCCAAGCCCCGGGGTGCGGCGAACACCGCCGGGGCGCCTTGACACCTTGCTCAACTCAACGCTGAGCCACGGTGGTACGACGGTAGCCACGTCGCACCCCCGCATACAACGTGTGATGCGTCGACCATCCGAACGAGCGATTGCCACAGTCGGAGGAATTGACCGTTCAGCCAGGCGAGGCGATCTCGCCCACCAGCCCGCTGGCTCTGACGTGGGCCAGGAACGCACGCAGCTCATGGCGCGACGCCTTGAGGACCACACTCGGGTCGTCACTCTCGCGCAACAACGCGCACCGACCGTTCAGGGCCAGCTCCACACAGTCTCCGTCAGGCTGCTCCGAGAACGAGGACTTGCACCACTGGATGCCCACTGGTCTCACACCTCTACAACTGCTGCGCCACCTCGCGGATGAGGTCCCGTGAGCGGCTCGGACTGAGGGCGCGTTGCTCCATACGGTCCAGCACCGCACGGTAGTTCGCAAGGTGGGTTTCCGCATGCAGAAAGAGCGACCCCACGGGGGTGTCCGTCTGCACCGTGTCCAGATGTGCAACCGGCCCGTACGCGTAGCGCGTTGAGCTCGCCGCAGCAGGAAACCCGCCGATGTCGAACGGCAGGACGTGGACCGCCACGTTCTCCCGCTCTGACTGCTCCAGCAGGTGGTGCAGCTGTGCCCTGGCCGCCCGGCGGCCGCCGAACTGGATGCGCAGGGCCGCTTCGTGAATGATGAACGTACACCGGGGCGGTCGTGCCCCGTCGAGCACACTGCTGCGCCTGAGCCGGAAGGCGAGCTTGCGCTCGAAGTCGTCACGGGCCAGGGGCGGGACGGCTTCCTGGAACACAGCCCGCGCGTAGTCCTCGTGCTGGAGAAGGCCAGGCATGTGTGTGATCTGCGCCGAGCGGATGGCAACCGCATGATGTTCGAGCTCGGCAAGGTCCAGAAGCGCTGCCGGAACCAGGCCGCGGTATTTATCCCACCAGTCCATGCCCGTGAAACGTCGTTCTTTCGCCATCTCGGCGAGCGCATCGATGTACGCGCCGTCCCGGCACGCATAGTTGGCGGCCCACACGCGCACGCGGTCGGCGCTCACACCGAACCGCCCGGACTCGACGTTACTGATGGTGGTCCGGTCGGTACCGTGCAACGCGGCGGCCTCGGTCAGAGACAGCCCAGCGCGCTCGCGCATCTTGCTCAGTTCGGCGCCCAACCGCCGCTGCCGCTCGGTTGGGGGCCGCCGGCTCGACATGGGTAGCTCTACCTCCTTGGAGCACAGTGTGGACCATGGCCTGACACGAGGCCGCGCCAGCCGTCGCGATTGGACCGCCCTGGCTACGCGCTCGTGTCGACCCGCACCTTGCCGCTGAGCAGGTCGCCTGTCAGGCCTTGCTTAAGAACCCGCAACTTGGTGAGCTCCGCCGTCTCGTACGCAACCCGAACGTCGATCGCATCGAGCTGAGAGAGAAACTTCCGCTGCTCTGGGATTCCTACGCTGGGGAACGGGCAAGCCAGAACGTCCGTGCTATTGATGCTCGCCTGAGAAACTGCTGGCTTCGTCCGGCTCGCAAAGTACTCCTTGACAACCGAAGTAGACATCCACGCTTCCACGAAACGGGGGTCGACCTTCTCCCTGTCAAGGCTGCAGCGCATGATATTAGACTCGAACAGTGTCGGCTCCTGCAAGCGAGACACCACCGTCGACTTTCCCACAAGTGCAGGCGTGTTGACTCGGTTGATGAGCAAGTCGCCAGCGGCAACGCCATAGCGTCTCACTTCTGCTGCCGAAGCTGTCACCCTAAGAAGTCCACGCGTCAAATCCGACGGGCCGCCAGCAAAACTACTGATGCGAACGATCGGCAATCCGGTCTCCCCATACGACTCTGCCGACTTGTACAACCCATTCTGAGGGCCCCACACAATGACGGCAGATAGCTGAGTTCTCTCATGCCCCGCTAGATCCGCGAGAAATGCACCCCGCAAAGGACCAAGTTTGGCGATCGCCGCCCCAACCGCACGCTCCGACTCGGTGACAGCGTCCAGCACCTCAACGATGCGCCGCTGCCGCTCCAACGAGATCAGCGGGAATAGCAACTGCGCAAACCTGTCCCCACCTAGGTGGGCGATGCTCGTGGTTTTCTTAGCGATCCCGGCAAATACGCCTGTAGCCAGCCACCGCTTGAATACCGCCTGTGCGTATTTCGGCAGCACCATGGGGCCGGGGCGGAACCGTACAAGAGTGTTCTGAAAGCAATATTCCCCGCTCCCTCCATCGTAGATCGCACTTCGTCCGACGAGTTCCAGGCTCTGCCCCTCGTTCAGAAGAACATCACCGGGTACCAGCCCATAGGTTTTACGTTCAGCGGAGCTGAAACCCATGGTCTTCACATCTGAGTAGTCAATGTGACCGTCCAGCACGTTCGCTACACGAAGGTACGGGTACTGCTCACCGGCAGAGCGGCTGTTCGGAGACAACTGCTTCCCCATGCGGACCTCGCCGACCTCGCCGACGGGAACCCATCGCATGTCGTCAGTTTCACCCCACATAACCCAGCTCCTCCAGGAACCCGTTCAGCCGCTGCCCCGCATCCATCCGCCGCGCCTCGATGTCGCGCAACGACACCGCGTACTTGTCCTCCCAGAGGCGGTACGCCTCGATCAACTCACGGCGCCGCCGCACCACATGCCCCTCCAGCTTCCCGGCGAGGTCGTCGTGGAGGATGCCCAGCACCACATCGCGCGGCCCCTCCGGCGTCTCCTTCAGCAGGCGGAAAGCCTTGTGCAGGCCAGACTCAGGGGCCTTCTCCCCGTCGCCCCCTGCCCCGGTCTCACCCACGGCCGGCTCACCGCCCACGGTGAGGTCCAGCGCCGTCTGACCCGGCTCCGACACCTCGGCCGCCACAGCCTTCGGCTTCTTCGCCTTCCCGGCACCAGCGCCACCGCGCCGCGCGCTCTCCAGCGGCCAGAACTCGTCCTCCAGCTGCTTCACGAGCTTGCCCGCCGCCGTCCGCTCCCGCTTGAGCTTCTTCAGCTCCTCCTCGCTGAGGAGCGCCTCCGCCACCGCCGGATCAAGCGCACCCGAAGCGTCCTCCTCCTCGGAACCATCCGCCACTCCGGCCTCCGCCTCCGCCCTCGCGGCCTCGGCCTCCTCCGCCGCCTTCACCTTGGCGTCCAGATCCGCCTTGCGGCGGTCGGCTTCCGCCAGCGCGCTCAGGAAGCGGGGCGCGATCTTGGCGACCACCTTGTGGTCGTACGCCTGCCGCCGCTCCGCGCCCGACCGTTTGCGCGCACCACCCGTGCGGGGGTCACGCTCCGGCGCCAGCATGGTCTCGACCGTCTCGACCCAGCCCTCCACAACACCTTCGAAGCCGTTGGCCAGCAGCGCCTTGAAGTCGTTGCGCGCGTCCTGCCACCAGCCGGCGACCGCGCCCGCCAAGGCGTGCTCGTCGAGGAGGCCGACGCCGAGCAGCCGCTCACGGAAGGAGTCGATCAGGTCGGCCCGCAGCCTCGCCAGCTGGGCACGCTTCTCGAATTCCGTGCGGTCGTCGCCCTCGTACGGGGCGAGATTGGCGATCTGCTCCGTTTCGGAGGCCCACCAGTCCTCGAACGCCTTCCGGAGCACCTGCTCCCGGCCCGCGGCCAGTCGCGTCAGCCGCTCGGCGTCCGGACGCTTTCCCTCCGGCAGGAAGTCGACGTACGCCGGGTCGGCGACGTCGGCACCGTCCCGCACCGCGAACAGACCACGAACTCCAATCCCGTACGCGTCCAGCAGCGGCTTCTTCGCCTCGATCTCGGCGAGTGGCACACCGCCCACCAGATGGGCCCGCACATCCTGCGGCTCCGGCGGCGGGGTGTTGTCGACGTAACGGCGGATGTTGAGGTTGTAGTCGTTGCCCTTCAGTTCCTCCTGGCTCACCACACGCGAGAAGCGGTCGACCTCGGCGAAGGCGTGGAACGTGGAGACGACCTTCTCCACGTGCTCGGCAAGGAGCACGTTCTGTGCCCGCTCCGCGTGGAACTCCCGGTCCGCGTTGATGAAGAGGATCTTGCCGCGCCGCTCCGGTGCCTTCCGCCCCGGTGCCCGGAGCACCAGCACGGACGCCGGGATGCCCGTCCCGTAGAACAGGTTCGGGGCCAGGCCGATGACCGCTTCCAGCAGGTCGGCCTCGATGAGTCTCTGCCGGATCTCCTGTTCCGCACCGCCCCGGAAGAGCACACCATGCGGCATGACGGTGAAGACGGAGCCACCACGCCCCTGCACCATGTGCAGCATGTGCTGCAGGAACATCAGGTCGGCCTTGCCGCGCTCGGAGGTCACGCCATACGGCATGCGCTCCGTCAGCCCGTTCACCTCGGAGATCTTGTAGTCCATCGAGAACGGCGGATTGCTCAGCACGATGTCGAACGACTTTTCCAGGTGCTGTGGATTGCTGAGCGTGTCGCCGGTCTTCAGGCTGAAGTAGCGGGCCCCGTGGAAGAGCATGTTCATGGTGGCCATGACCCACGAGCCGCTGTTGGCGTCCTGACCGGCGAGGTTCAGGTCGTCGGAGTCGCCGCCGTGTTCTTCGATGTACTCCTTGGCGTGGATGAGCATGCCGCCCGAACCGACGCACGGGTCGTAGATGTGCTGCCCGGCCTGTGGCCGTGCCAGTTCCACCATCATCCGCACCACCGCACGCGGCGTATAGAACTCGCCGCCCTTGGCGCCCGCCGAGTCGGCGAAGTCCTTGAGCAGGTACTCGTAGGCGGCGCCGATGACGTCCGGAAATTCGAAGTCCTCACCGCGCAGCCGCAGGCTGCCGAAGTGCTCGATCAACGCGGACAGTCGCTTGTCCGCGAGCTTGCCGGCGGCCGCGCCGCTGCCGCCGCCCCCGCCGATGCGGTTGAAGTTGACGTGGTTGAAGAGGCCACGGAGTCGTTCGTTGCCCTGCTGCCCTTCGAGCCGGTCGAGCGCCGGCTGCAGATGCCGGGTGGCGACGTCGTCGACCGCGCCGGCCAGGCCTGCCCAGCGGGCCTCCTCCGGGACGTACATGACCTTGCGGATCATGTAGTTCTGCGGAGTCTCGGCTTCCTCCTCGGCTTCCTCCTGGGAGAGCCCGCCCGCGAGTGCTTCCCTGACGATCTCGTCCCGTGCGGCGTCGAATTCATCGTTGACCCGCTTGAGGAAGAGCAGGACGAGGAGAAAGTCGCGGTATTCGGCGGCGTCCATGGTGCCGCGCAGAATGTCGGCGGCCGCGAAGAGGTGGCGCTCCAACTGGGCGAGCGTGAGCTTGGCCACGTACGGCTCCTTGATTCCTTGAGTTCCTTGGTGCCCGGAGGCGGGGTGCGGGGGGTGGGTACGCTGCCGGCGGCGCACCCGGGCAGCTTAGTAGTCCTTCACCAAGAGACCCTTTTCCACGAATTCGAAGACATCGGTGTAGGGGTCCCACGTGTTCGGGTCGATCCCGTGGCCCTCGTTGATCTTCTTCGCGTAACCCTTGGCGGTGAGGTACCGGCTGCGTCCGCCACTGTCCTTGCTGAGGATCTGGTCTGCATGCACATGCTTCGACCGCTCCTCGGAGACCGTCCGCAGGTTCCTGCCGTACGTCTGGGCGAAACCGGGCTGGCCACGCAGGAGCTCGTTGGCTCTGTGGCACGCGCGGCCGAAAGTGCTGGTGTAGTTCTGGTAGTGGAGGAGGCGCCACAGCTCGAAGCACGGGTAGGAGTAGGCGATGTACACGCCGGCTTCCGCGGCCAACTTCCTGGCCCGGATGATGCCGGGATGATCGTCACGGTCGAAGAAGACCCAGACCTGCGGCCAGCGCCAGCCGTTCCGCTTGTCGTTCTTGTCGAGCCCGCTCCGCTCGGCCTCCCGCTCGGCCTCCCGCAGCTTCTTTATGGCCATTTCGACCATGGGCAGGGGCTTTCGATCATCGCCGTCCGCCTTCAGGTTCATATAGCGGACGTCGACCTTCTGGCCGGGAACAAGCGGGACGCCATGATCACGCACGATGTCGATGTACTCGCGCTCGGTGACCTCGCCCTCGGCGTATACATAGACCATGCGCTTCTGGCTGCGCCTGGCCCCCTGACGGACAAGATTGTCCTTCCCCTTGACCTTGCCCATCAGTGCTGTTCCGCCCCCATCTCCAGAGCGTCGACGGTCCGCAGCAGTGTCCGCGCCACCTTGCCCTCGCTGAGCCGGGGCACACCGCCGAAGGCACCTTCCAGGTAGGACGTCATCAGGTCCTGTTCCTGCCCCGGCTCCAGGTCCGAGACGGGAAACAGCTCTGTCGCGCCCCGCTCGTCCTTCTCGGTCAGCCAGATCTGCCCCGGCTCCAGAAACCTCTCGCCACCCGGCCCCCGCAGCAATGACGGGTCATGCGCCGTGAACACGAGCTGTGCTCCCTTGGGGTTCACCCACGGCGTCTGGAAGAGCCGGACCACCTCGGCGGCGAAGCGCGAGTGGAGGCTGGCGTCCAGCTCGTCGACGAGAAGCATCGCACCCGTGTCGAGGGCCACCAGTAGCGGTCCGATGAGGGCGAACCACGAGCGGGTGCCCCAGGACTCCGCCTCCCAGTCCAGCGGCACAGCCTCCGTGCCACCGCCGGAGTGCCACAGCTGGATCACGGGCCGCTTGCCCGGCTCATCCTCCACCTCGGCACCCGCGATCCCCAGGTCGGCGACGCGCAGCAGTTCCTCGATCCGACGGCGCATCGTCTCGCTCTTCAGCAGGAGCCGCGCTGTATAGGCCTCCCGCTGCGGGCGTTCGACCTCCGGACTGATGTCCCAGAGGTTGCGCGTGAACCATTCGTAAATAGGAGTCAGCTGAGGGTGACCGTCGTCGGCGGCGCGGGTCAGCAGCAGGGAGTTGTGGCGTGTGATGCGCGCGAGCAGGGCCCGGTCCTTGAGCCGCTCGCCCGGGAACTCGTACGCCTTCTCGCGCGAGGCGTCCCGCTCGAACCAGACCTGACGCCGCCCCTTGGGATAGGAGAACAGCCATTCGGCCTCGACCCGCTCGGAGCTCAGCTCGAAACCGTACGTCCAGCGGACCCCGTCCTCCAGGGCGAAATCCACTTCATAGAACGAGCCTTCGGTCGACGCTCCGGGATCGAGTGCGAACGCGTCGCGCGGAATCCCCTCGTACGAGGTCCATTTCGTGTACGAGCTCAGAACCGCCTCGCGCATCTTCTTCAACGCACTGATGACGTTCGACTTGCCCGACGCGTTGGCGCCGAAGATCCCCAGCACCGGGTAGAGCGGGAGCTCCTTGCCGTCCGAAAGCCGCAGCCGACGGGCGCCGCGCCCCTCCTCGCCCTCGGGTACGACGAACGAGAGCTCCTGCTCATCGCGCAGGGACCGTACGTTGGCCACCCGGAATCTCAGCAGCATCCCGTCTCCTTCACGGCGCACAGCGTAGCCGTGGGCGGCAGGCTCTGGAGCCTGCCGCCCACGGCTACGGAACCACCGGCGAACCGGTTACGACAGGAACGAGTTGATCTCGATCGTCTCGGTGCGGCCCGGGCCGACGCCGATGGCGGAGATCGGGGCGCCCGACATCTCCTCCAGGGCCTTCACGTACGCCTGCGCGTTCTTCGGCAGGTCGGAGAAGGTCTTGGCCTTGGAGATGTCCTCGGTCCAGCCCGGCAGCATCTCGTAGATCGGCTTCGCGTGGTGGAAGTCGCTCTGGCTGTAGGGCAGCTCCTCGACGCGCTTGCCGTCGATCTCGTACGCGACGCAGACCGGGATCTGCTCCCAGCCGGTGAGGACGTCGAGCTTGGTGAGGAAGAAGTCCGTCAGGCCGTTCACGCGGGTCGCGTAGCGGGCGATGACCGCGTCGAACCAGCCGCAGCGACGGTCACGGCCGGTGGTGACACCGCGCTCGTGGCCGATGGTGCGCAGCTTCTCGCCGTCCTCGTCGAAGAGCTCCGTCGGGAACGGGCCGGCGCCGACGCGCGTGGTGTACGCCTTGAGGATGCCGATCACGCGGTTGATCTTCGTCGGGCCCACGCCCGCGCCCGTGCAGGCGCCGCCCGCGGTCGGGTTCGAGGAGGTGACGAAGGGGTACGTGCCGTGGTCGACGTCCAGCAGGGTGCCCTGGCCGCCCTCGAAGAGGACGACCTTGCCCTCGTCGATGGCGTTGTTCAGGATCAGCGTGGTGTCGGCGACGAAGGGCTTGATCTGCTCGGCGTAGGCCAGCAGCTCGTCGACGATCTTCGCCGGGTCGATGGCGCGGCGGTTGTAGAGCTTCGCCAGGAGCTGGTTCTTGAGCTCCAGGGCCGCCTCGACCTTCTGGGTCAGGATCGACTCGTCGTACAGGTCCTGGACCCGGATGCCGACGCGGTTGATCTTGTCCGCGTAGGTCGGGCCGATGCCGCGGCCGGTGGTGCCGATCTTCCGCTTGCCGAGGAAGCGCTCGCCGACCTTGTCGAGGGTGACGTTGTACGGCGTGATCAGGTGCGCGTTACCGCTGAGCAGCAGCTTGGACGTGTCGACGCCGCGCTCGTTGAGTCCGCTCAGCTCGGAGAGCAGGACCGCCGGGTCGACGACCACACCGTTGCCGATGACCGGAGTGCACTCCGGCGACAGGATCCCGGAAGGGAGGAGGTGCAGCGCGTATTTCTGGTCACCGACGACGACCGTGTGGCCGGCGTTGTTGCCACCTTGGTAGCGCACCACGTAGTCCACGGAGCCACCGAGCAGGTCGGTGGCCTTTCCCTTGCCCTCGTCACCCCACTGAGCACCGAGCAGCACAAGTGCGGGCACAGGCGTACACCCCTTCCGGGCGGGGCATGTCCAACGTGCACAGGTGGCCTCCCGCCCGCTTGATACGGGCGTTCACCACCGCTAGAGCCGTCGAACCGGTGCCCCGGATAGACGAAGCCCCTGGCGCAACAGCGACAGGGGCTCTTGCACCGAGAGATTACCTGAGGAAGGACGAAGGTGTCGGCTGCAGACCCGAGCGGAGCGCAGCTGCTCGTCGTCATCGACCCGGTCGCACGCCGTGTGGACGGCGAGTCCACACGGATCGCGAGGGACGTGTTGTGCGCCGGAGCGGTGGCGAAAATCTGCCTCCCGAACGGGCCGGAGGAGGTGGCGCGGGCGCTCGCCCGGCGGGGCCGGCGCCGGACCGTCGTCATCGGTGACGACCGCGCCCTGTTGCGCGTCGTCGGCCTGCTGCACCGCCGCCGCGAGCTGGCGGACGCACCGCTGGCGTGGGTGCCGGTGGGCGCGCTGCCGGCGGTGTCGGTGGCCCGGGTGCTCGGCGTCCCGCTGGGGGCCGTGGCGGCCGCACGGGCCGTTCTGGAGGGCGCGGAGCGCCGGCTGGGGCTGCTGGCCGACGACGGCGACGGCGTCGTCCTGGGCGGCCTGTGGGTGCCCGCGGGGGGCGGCCGGGGCCGGCCGCCGGCGATGGCGCCGCTGCCGCCGCGCGCCCGGGAGGGGGCGGACGTGCCGTCCGGGGCCCACGGCTGGTGGTGGTCGCCGGCCGCGCGCACGGCGCGCACGGCCCTGACACTGCTGTCCGGGCCCTCGGCCCGGCATCCGGTCCCGGCGTGCACCCGGCTGCGGGTGGAGGCGGACGGGGTGCTGCTGGCGGATCTGGACCGGCCGGTCGGGCGCGTCGCGGTGGCGGCCGTGGACGGCGCGGCGGAGGTCGTGGTCCACGAGCACGCGGCGCCCGAGCCGGTGCGCACCCGGGCCCGTACGGTCACCGTCTCCGGCCCGGACTTCCGCTACCGCGCCGACAACCGCGTCCGGGGCCCCGTCCGCACGCGCACGTGGACGGCGGTGGCGGACGCGTGGCGGCTGACGCTGCCGCGGGCCTGACGGGCTCCCGGGGGCTCCGGGGGGCCTCAGCCGCCCGGGGTGACCAGACCCGCTTCGTAGGCGAAGACCGCCGCCTGCGTGCGGTCGCGCAGGCCCAGCTTCACCAGGATGCGGCTGACGTGCGTCTTCACGGTCGATTCGGCGACGACCAGATGGGCCGCGATCTCGGAGTTCGACCGGCCCTGGGCGACCAGCACCAGCACCTCCGTCTCCCGCTCCGTCAGGTCGGCCACCCGCTCCAGTGTGGGCACCCTCGGCGAGCCCAGGCGCGAGAACTCCTGGATGAGCCGCTTGGTGACCGTCGGCGCGAGCAGCGCCTCCCCCGCGGCCACCACGCGCACGCCGTCCGCGAGCTGGCGGGCGGAGGCGTCCTTGAGCAGGAAGCCGCTCGCCCCGGCCCGCAGCGCCTGGTAGACGTACTCGTCCAGGTCGAACGTGGTCAGCACCAGCACCTTGGCGTCCGCGTCGGCGGCCACGATCTCGCGGGTCGCCTCCAGGCCGTTCAGCCCGGGCATGCGGATGTCCATGAGGATCACGTCCGGGCGCAGCGCCGCGGCCTTCTCGACGGCCTGGCGGCCGTCCACGGCCTCGCCGACGACCTCGATGTCGGGCTGGGCGCCCAGCAGCACGGAGAAGCCCTCACGGACCATCATCTGATCGTCCACGATCATCACGCGGATGCTCATGCCGCGGCCTCGCCCGCCGCGACCGGGAGGAACGCGGCGACCTCGTAGCCGCCCTCCGCGGTGGCCTGTGCGGTCATCTCGCCGCCGAGCATCGCGACCCGCTCCTGCATGCCGAGCACGCCGTGGCCGGCGCCCGGGGAGGGCTTGGCCAGGCGGTCGGGGCGGCCGTTGACGACGCGCAGGCCGAGCCCGCCCAGCACGTGGCTGACCTCCACCCGGGCCGTGGCACCGGGGGCGTGGCGCAGGACGTTGCTGAGCGCCTCCTGGACGATGCGGTACGCGGACAGTTCCACGCCCTGCGGCAGCGGGCGCACCGAACCCGTCGTCACGTGCTCGACGGTCAGCCCGGCGGCGCGGACGTTGGCGAGCAGGCCGCCGAGGTCGGCCAGGGTGGGCTGGGGGGCCTCGGGCGCGGCGAAGGCGTCCGGGTCCTCCGACCGGACGACGCCGAGCACGCGGCGCAGCTCGGTGAGGGCCGCCACGGCGTTCTCCCGGATGGTGACGAAGGCGGCGGCCAGCTCGGGCGGGGTGTCCGCGACGCGGTAGGGCGCGGCCTCGGCCTGGATGGCCACCACGGACATGTGGTGGGCGACCACGTCGTGCAGTTCGCGGGCGATGGTGGTGCGCTCTTCCAGGACGGTGCGGCGGGACCGCTCGACCTCGGTGACTGCGACCTGGGCGGCGACCTGCTGCTGGGACTCGCGCATGCCGCGGACGGCGGCGACGGACAGGAGCAGGACGCCGGAGAGGACGGACATCTCGAAGGTGCCGTCGTCGTAGCCGTAGCCGCGCACCAGGGTCACGAAGGCCCCGAAGGCCGCGGTGATCAGCCACATCTCGGCGGCCAGGCGGGGCCGGGTGCGCAGCGTGACGATCGTCATGACGGCGAGGTGGGAGACGAACCCGCTCGCCGTCCAGGGCGTGATGCCGATGACCAGGCTGGAGAGGAAGGCGGCGCCGATCGACAGCCACCAGGCGCCGACGGGCCGCAGCAGCGTGGTGATCAGCGGTATGCCCGCGAAGGCCGCCAGCAGCACGCCGCCGGCCTCCGGCCGTTCGGACAGGGCGGCCAGCATGATCATCACGGTGAGGCCGGCGACGGCCGCGTGCGGCAGCCAGCGCGTGTACCGGCCGGTGGCCCCGGGGGCCCTGCGCACCAGCACGTGACCGTCGCCGAGCGGCGGCAGCGGGCGGAAGGCGAAGGCGTCGGTGAACAGGTCCTTGCGTACCCCCTCGGTGGCGCTCTCCAGGATGCGCATCTCGCTGCGCAGGCCGTTCGTGTCATGCGTCTTGGTCACGCCCACAACGGTAGGCACGGTGCGGTGCCCGTGGCGTCCGCGCGGGTGGGGATTGTCGGGGTCCGTCTTAAGGACTACGCGGGGGCGGGGTCCGGCCCGCGGGTGAGGGGCAGGGCCCACCGGGCGCACTCCGGCGTGCCGGGTGTGATCAGCTCGTAGTGTCCCGCTCCCGCGAGGACGGTGAGGTCCACCGCCGCCCCCGCGGCGCGGCCCGCGGCCGCGTAGGCCCGCGACAGGGCCACGGGCACGTCCTCGTCGTCCGTGCCGTGGAGGATCCCGACCGGTACCCGCGGCGGCGGCAGCCGCATGGGGTCGGCCAGGTGCTCCTGTTCCGGGGCGACGAGCCCGGCCACCGCGTCCCCGCTCAGTCCGAGCGTCCGGGCGCGGGCCAGGTCGGCCACCGGGGCGAGGGCGATGACGCGGTCGATGCCCGTGGCGGCCGCGGACGCGGCCCACAGCGCCAGGTGCCCGCCCGCCGAGTGCCCCACCACCACGTGGCGGGCGGGGGCGACGGCGCTGCGGCGGACCGTCCCGATCGCCCGGCCGACGTCGTCGAAGGTCTCCGGCCAGCCGCCGCCCCCGCCCACCCGGCGGTACTCCGCCAGGGCGACCTCCACGCCCTGCCCGGCCAGCGCCGCCGCCAGCGGTGCGAGGTGGTGGCGGTCGTACGCCTCGCGCCAGAAGCCGCCGTGCAGCAGGGTCACCCGGATGCCCCGGGCCGTGCCCGGCGCGGGTGGGTGGACGTCCACGACCTGGCTGGGGTGGGGGCCGTAGGCGACCCTCACGCCAGCACCTCCCCCAGCACCCTCGCCGCCGTTTCCGTCTCCGCGAAGCCCGTGTACAGCGGCGTGAAGCCGAAGCGCAGGACGTCCGGGCGGCGGAAGTCGCCGACGACGCCCCGGCGGACGAGCTCCGCCATGACCTCCTGCCCGCCGGCGGCGCACCGCAGCGACACCTGGCTGCCCCGCTCGTCGTGCGCGGCCGGCGTGAGGGACCGCAGCCGCCCCCTCGGTGCGTACGCCTCGACACAACGCAGGAAGAAGTCCGTCAGGGCGAGGCTCTTGGCCCGCACGGCGTCGATGCCGACGCCCTCCCACACGTCCAGGGCGGCGTCGAGGGCGAGGAGGGAGAGGATGTCGGGCGTGCCGACCCGGCCGCGGAGCGCGCCGTCGGCGGGCGCGTAGGCGGGCGCCAGGGCGAACGGGTCGGCGTGGGAGTTCCAGCCGGGCAGCGGGGAGTCGAAGCGCGGCTGCAGGTCGCGGCGGACGTAGAGGTAGGCGGGTGAACCGGGGCCGCCGTTGAGGTACTTGTACGTGCAGCCGACCGCGAGGTCCACGCCGTGCGCGTCGAGCGCGACGGGCAGCGCGCCCGCGCTGTGGCACAGGTCCCACACGACATGGGCCCCTGCGGCGTGCACGGCGGCGGTGATGCCGGGCAGGTCGTGCAGCCGCCCCGTGCGGTAGTCGACGTGGTTGACGAGGACGACGGCCGTGCGGGGCCCGGCGGCACCGGCCATGGCGCCGGCCTCGACGGGGCGGATCCGGCAGCCCGTCATCCGGGCCGCGGACTCGGCGATGTAGCCGTCGGTCGGGAAGGTCTGCGCGTCGACGAGGATCTCGTCGCGGCCGCTCGCCGCGCCGGCCAGGCGCACGCCCGCGACAACCGCCTTGAAGACGTTGACGCTTGTCGAGTCCCCGGCCACGACCTGCCCGGGCGCCGCTCCGACGAGCCGGCCGATGCGGTCGCCGACCCGCTCGGGCGCCGTCCACCAGCCGGACTCGGTCCACGAGCGGATGCCCAGGCGCCCCCACTCGCGGTCGACGACGTCGGCGAGCCGGCCGGGAACGCCCCGGGGCAGCGCTCCGAGGGAGTTGCCGTCCAGGTAGATCACGCGGGCGGCCGCGTCCCGGCCGGGCACGGCATCGTGGCCGTCAGGGGCGTCACGGGCGGTCCGGCCGTCACGGGCGTCCTGGCCGTGCCGGCCGTCCGGCCCGGCGTGTCCGTACTGGCCGCCCTGCCTGTCCTGCCCGTCCTGCAGCACGAAGTCGGCGCGCTTGGCGCGCAGTACGTCGGCGGCGTCGAGCGCCGCCGCCTCGCCGGCGAGGTCGTCAGACACGGCTGCGGGCCGTCCACAGCTCCGGGAAGACGTGCTTGGTGACGCGCTTCTCCAGCCAGGCGACGCCGGCCGATCCGCCCGTCCCCACCTTCGCGCCCATCGCCCTGCGCGTGGCGACCAGATGGTCGTTGCGCCAGCGCCACACCAGCTCGGCGACCTCGGTGAGCGCCTCGCCCAGCCGGCACTCCTCGCTGCTCTGGTCGCCCGCGTAGACGCGCTGCCAGACGTCCTCGACCGCCGGGTCGCCGGTGTACCGCTCGCTGACGTCGCGCTCGGACACGGCCGCGGGTATCGCGTGGCCGCGCCGGGCCAGGAAGCGCAGGACCTCGTCGTACAGGCTCGGCGCGTGCAGCGCCTTCTCCAGCTCCGCGTGGATGTGCGGCACGCCGCGGTAGGGGACGAGCATGGCCGGGGACTTCTCGCCGAGCAGGAACTCCAGGCGGCGGTAGGTCGCCGACTGGAAGCCCGACGCGTCGCCCAGCGCCGAGCGGAAGGCGTTGAACTGGGCCGGCGTCAGGTGCCCCAGCGGCTTCCAGGAGGCGTTGAGCGATTCGAGCTCGTACGCGGAGCGCCCCAGCGCCGCCATCGCGACGGGCAGGTCGTCCTCGCGCAGGGCACGGGCGGCGGTCTCCCACTCGTGCACGATGACCGTGAACCACAGCTCCATCACCTGGGTGGTGACGAGGAAGACCATTTCACCGGGGTCGTCGGAGAGCGGTTCCTGCAGGTGGGAGAGAGTGTCGGCGCGTACGTACTCCTCGTACGGGGTCGCGCCCGTGAAGTCCTGGACAGGACCGGGGGTGGTGGTCTGGCCGAGCCGTGGTTCGAAAGTCACGCGTCGCCTCCACTGCCGTCGCTCCCGGGATCGCCGGGGCATCGCCGGGGTACGCCGCGATCATCCGTGCCGGACGCCGCCACGGCAAGGGCCGTGACGGCGCCGGGGGCGCGGGACGCCCGTCAGCCCAGGGTGTTGGCGGCCGTCGGGGAGCTGTCGCGCAGGAACGCCGAGCAGCGCTCGTACTCCTCCTGCTCGCCGATCGACTGCGCGGCCCGCGCGAGGGCGTGCAGGGCGCGCAGGAAGCCGCGGTTCGGCTCGTGCTCGAACGGCACCGGGCCGTGGCCCTTCCAGCCGCTGCGGCGCAGCGCGTCGAGGCCGCGGTGGTAGCCGGTGCGGGCGTAGGCGTAGGACTCGACGACCCGGCCGCCCTCGAACGCCTCGTCGGCGAGCTGTGCCCACGCGAGCGAGGACGAGGGGTACTTGGCCGCGACCTCGGCGGGAGCCGCCCCGGAGGCGAGCAGCTCGCGCGGCTCGGGGTCGTCGGGGAGGTGGGTCGGGGGCGGTCCCCCGAGCAGGTTCTCGTGAATGGACATGCGCCCCAGTCTGCCCCAGCGACCGGCGGGGGCCTACGCGTCGCCCGGATCCAGCGGCGGCGCGGACACCCCGCAGTGGTACGTGCACTCGGGGTGGCAGGCCGCGGCGCGCGGTGCGGGCGCCCGGACGGTGGTCCAGGCCAGGAGCGCCCCGGTCACCAGCGCGCCCGCGCACAGGAGCATGGCCCGGTCGAAGGCGGCGGAGAAGGCGGCCGGGTCGCGGTAGACGTCGGGGTCCATGCCGGCGGCCAGGGGCAGCGCGGCCACCGCGATCAGCCCGGCCGCACGGGCGGCGGCGTTGTTGATGCCGCTGGCCAGCCCGGCCCGGGAGACGTCGACGGAGGCCAGCACCGTCGCGGTCAGCGGGGCCACGAGCACGACCATGCCCAGGCCCAGCACGGCGAGGGCGGGCAGCACGTCCCGCCAGTACGCCGCGCCCGCGCCGACGCGCGTCATCAGCAGGAGCCCGGCCGCGCACAGCAGGGGGCCGACGGTCAGCGGGAGGCGCGGCCCGGTGCGCTGGGCCATCCGGCCCGAGCGGGCGGAGAGCAGCAGCATCAGCACCGTCGTGGGCAGCAGCGCCGTGCCCGCGGCGAGGGCGGACCACCCGGCGACGACCTGCAGCTGCAGCACGGACAGGAAGAAGAAGCCGCTGAAGGCCGCGTAGACGAAGAGGGTGACGACGTTGACGGCCGAGAACTGGCGGATGGCGAAGATGCCCAGCGGCAGCATCGGATCGGGCCGCCGCCGCTCGACGTACACGAATGCAACGCCCAGCAGCACGCCGGCGGCCGCGGGCACGACGACCCCGGGCGAGGCTCCCCGGTCCGGGGCGGCGATCAGGGCGTACGTCACCCCGGCGAGGGCGAGCGCGCCGAGCACGGCACCGAGGACGTCGAAGCGGCCGTGCGCCGCGGGATCGCGGGTCTCGGGCACATGGCGCAGGGCGACCAGGACGCAGACGGCGGCGAGCGGCAGGTTGATCAGGAACACCCAGCGCCAGCCGGGGCCGTCCACCAGCCAGCCGCCGACGAACGGACCGACCGCCGAGGCGACGCCGCCCAGCCCGGACCACGCACCGACCGCGCCCGCCCGGTCGTCGGGGTGGAAGACGGCCTGGATCAGCGCGAGCGAGCCGGGGGTGAGCAGCGCCCCGCCGACGCCCTGCAGCGCCCGGGCCGCGATCAGGGTCCCGGCGTCGGGCGCCACCCCGCACAGCAGGGAGGCCAGCGCGAACCACACCACGCCGACGACGAACACCTTCCGCCGCCCGTAGCGGTCGCCCAGCGCACCGCCGAGCAGGATGAGCCCGGCGAGGGTGAGCATGTAGGCGTTGACGATCCACTGGAGGGCGCCGAGGCCGGCGTCGAGGTCGCGGCCGATGTGGGGCAGCGCGACGGTGACGACCGTGCTGTCCAGCATGGCCATGCCCGATCCGAGGACGGCCGTCAGCAGGACCCCGCGCCCGGTGGCGGTGCCCAGGCGCACCGCGGGCGTGCCGCTTCCGGGGGCGCTGCTCATGGCCCGATCATCCCCCGGACGGCGGGCGGCGGCCACGCGAAGGGGCCCGGCGCCCGCTCGGTGAGCGGAGGCCGGGCCCCTGGCGACCGTGGTGGCGCCTACTTGAGCTTGGTGCCCGTGGCGCGCAGGTCGGCGCACGCCTTGGTGACGCGCTCGGCCATGCCGGCCTCGGCCAGCTTGCCCCAGCTGCGCGGGTCGTAGGTCTTCTTGTCGCCGACCTCGCCGTCGACCTTCAGGACGCCGTCGTAGTTGCGGAACATGTGGTCCGCGACCGGGCGGGTGAAGGCGTACTGGGTGTCGGTGTCGAGGTTCATCTTCACGACGCCGTTCTCCAGCGCGGTGCGGATCTCCTGCTCGGTGGAGCCGGAGCCGCCGTGGAAGACGAAGTCGAACGGGTCGGCCTTGCCGTGCTTGGCGGCGATGCCGTCCTGCAGCTGGCGCAGCAGCTCCGGCTTGAGGACGACGTTGCCCGGCTTGTAGACGCCGTGGACGTTGCCGAAGGAGGCGGCCAGCAGGTAGCGGCCCTTCTCGCCCAGGCCGAGCGCCTCGGCGGTCCGCTCGACGTCCGCGACGGTGGTGTAGAGGTCGTCGTTGATCTCGTGGGAGACGCCGTCCTCCTCGCCACCGGTCGGGGTGATCTCGACCTCAAGGATGATCTTCGCCTTCACGGCCTCGGCGAGGAGCTCCTTCGCGATCGCAAGGTTCTCGTCGAGCTTCTCGGCGGAGCCGTCCCACATGTGGGACTGGAACAGCGGGTTCTGACCGGCGGCGACGCGCTCCTGCGAGATGGCCAGCAGCGGGCGGACGTAGCCGTCCAGCTTGTCCTTCGGGCAGTGGTCGGTGTGCAGCGCGATGTTCACCGGGTACTTCTTGGCGACCACGTGCGCGAACTCGGCGAGCGCGACGGCGCCCGAGACCATGTCCTTGCTGTACTGGCCGCCCAGGAACTCCGCACCACCGGTGGAGATCTGGATGATGCCGTCGCTCTCCGCCTCGGCGAAACCGCGCAGCGCTGCGTGCAGAGTCTGCGTCGAGGTCACATTGATGGCCGGGTAGGCGAACTTGCCTGCCTTCGCCCGGTCGAGCATCTCGTTGTAGACCTCGGGGGTTGCGATGGGCATCTGTCCGCTCCTTGTGATGTGCGGGTACGGGCGTGTACGGGCCCTGACCTAGGGGGCGACGGTCATCGTCGGACCCATCTTCCCAGACTCCCTGCGGAGCTCCACATGACGCTCACCTCATGGATGCGCGAAGGGTGCGTGGTTTCACGTGAAACCACGCACCCTTCGGCACGCCATCGGAAGAAACACCAGGTCAGGCCGGGGTCATCCACGGCCGGCCCGGGTCACGACAGGTCGAGGTCGCCCAGCGAGTAGCCCGTCACGTAGCGCAGGCCGGCGCCCTCGATGGCCGACTCGGCACCGCGGTCGACGATGGTGGCGACCGCGACGACCTCGGCGCCCGCCTCGCGGGCCGCCTCCACGGCGGTCAGCGGGGAGCCACCGGTGGTGGAGGTGTCCTCGACCACCAGGACACGACGGCCCTTGATGTCCGGGCCCTCGATGCGGCGCTGCATGCCGTGCGTCTTCTGGGCCTTGCGGACCACGAAGGCGTCCAGCTTGCGGCCGCGCGCGGCGGCCGCGTGCAGCATCGAGGTGGCGACCGGGTCGGCGCCCAGCGTGAGGCCGCCCACGGCGTCGAAGTCGAGGTCCGCCGTGGCGTCGAGCATCACCTGGCCGACCAGCGGCGCCGCCTCGGCGTCGAGGGTGATCCGGCGCAGGTCGATGTAGTAGTCGGCCTCCTTGCCGGAGGAGAGGGTCACCTTGCCGTGCACCACGGCCTTGTCCTTGATCTGCTGCAGCAGGGCGTCACGCGCATCCGTCATGGCCATGAGCTTAGGCCAAGGACCGCCAGCTCCACGTCGTGGAGATCTCCAGGGGGTCGATCGGGGTGACCAGGCGCGGGTGGCTGTTGAGCCCGTTGGGCGGGCCCGACTGCGGCTCGACGCAGACGGCCTCGGACTGCTCGTCGTAGACCACGACCCACTCGGCACGGCTGCCGACCTTCAACTCCAGGGCACCGGGCCAGGTGAGGGTGACGTCGACCCCGTCGGGCATGCCGAAGCAGTCGTCCCAGGGGCCGGGGCGCGGGTCGATGCGGCGGCCGGTGGGGAGGTGGTCCTCGCCGCGCTCCTCCTGCCAGGCGGGCCGGAAGTCGATCTCGACGTCCTTGCCGGTGCCGAGGTTGCGCAGGAACCAGGGGTGCCAGCCGGCCTGCGCCGGGAAGGAGTCGCCGTAGGTCTCGATGCCCATGGTGAGGGTGAGGGAGTCGCCCGTCAGCTCCACCAGCTGCGTGACCCGGCCGCTGTACGGCCAGGGGTCGGCGAGGTCGTAGGTGAACGCGGCGGAGGCACCGTCCTCGGACGCCGTCCGCGCGGTACGCCAGGCCGTGTCGCGGCCGGTGCCGTGGATGGCGTGGGGCGGGGAGTTGAGGGGCAGCTGGTGGACCGCGTCGCCGTTGCGGAAGCGGCCGCGATCGGTACGGCCGCACCACGGGACCATGGGGAAGGCCCCGTAGCGGGGGCCCTGCCGGAGGAGTTCCAGGCCGCCGATGCGAAGGCCGGCGATCCGGCACCCGTTGCGGGGGTCCACGACCACTTCGGCACCGCCGGCGGTCAGCGTCACGTTCTGGCTCACTTCGTCGCTCACCCTCACGACCCTAGGGCCTGTGACCGGCACGGACCCGCGGAACCCGGCCGGAGCGACTCAGCGTTTGCGCCGCAGGGCGCGCGTCACCACCACCGCCCCCGCCAGGGCGATCGCCGCCGCGGGCGCGGCCCAGCGCAGCACCGCCGTGCCGGTCGTGGTCTCCGGCGCCGGCACCGGGGCGTAGCGCCCGCGCGGGGGCGCGTGGTCGACCTCTTCCGCACTGCGGCCGATCATCGTGCGCCGGGCGTGGGCCGCCTCGGCCGGCGGCTCGTCGTCGAGGGCCTCGCCGTCGAGGGCCTCGTTGTCCGGGGACGTGGAGACCGTGAGGGGCTCGCCCTCGCCGGCGACGGGGACCTCCGGCGCCGGGGGGACGGCCGCGGCGTCCTCACGGAGCTCCTCCGCCAGGGCCGCGCCGAAGCGGTCGAGCAGCCGCCGGGCGGCGGACTCGGCGGTCTTGGCGTCGAACTCGGCCAGCCGTCCCGCGCCGCTGACGGTGCCCAGGCAGCTCAGCCGCGTGCCGCCCGGCATCTCCTCGGGCAGCGCGCTCAGCGCGAGCGTCACCGTGCCGGACCCCCGCGCCTCGGTGCCCTCGCCGGACAGCTCGTACGAACCGTCCCGCTCGGTCAGGCGCAGCGCGCCCCGGTAGGTGATCGTGGAACCGCCGATGCGCAGCCGGAGCCGCCCCGCGAGCGCCGCGCCGGACGAAGCGTCCTGCTGCAGGCCGGGGACGCAGCGTGCGACGCGGGCCGGGTCGGAGAGAACCCGCCGCACCGCACCGACGGGAAACGGAACGAACACCTCATGCTCCATAGCAAGCGAGCCTACCCACCGGGCCCCGCACCAGGCCCGCCCCGGTCGAATCCGATCGAACTTTCCGTCAGAAGACGGTCAGTATCCGACCGTGAACCGCTCACCGACGTGCTTCGGCGTCTCGATCTCGTCGATGACCGCCACCGCGTAGTCCTCGGCGGAGATCCGGCTCTTGCCCTCCGCGTCCACGACGAGGTCGTCGAGCGCGGTGCGGTAGCTTCCGGTGCGCTCACCGGGCTCGATGAGACCGGCCGGGCTGATGTTCGTCCAGCGGACGTCGGTGACCGTGCGGTAGAAGTCCAGGGCGTCCCCGTGCGCGTGCATGATCTGCAGCAGGAAGTCGGGGATCCCCTCCGCGTCCCAGACCTGCTTGCCGTCCGGGGTGCGCAGCGAGCCGGCACCGCCGACGGCGATCAGCCGCGGGGCGTCGGCGCCGAGCCGGTGCAACCCGTGGACCAGCGACTTCGCGGCCGGCGCGATGGTCGCGACGTGGCCGGGGCCGTCCCCGCCGCCGACCGCGCTGACCAGCACGTCGTGGCCTCTGGCCACGGCGGCGACCGAGGCCGCGTCGAGCACGTCACCGCTGACGACCATCAGCTCCGGGTGCTGCACGGTGAGCTTCGAGGGGTCGCGCTGGGCCGCCGTGACGTGGTGCCCGCGGTCCAGCGCCTCGCGCAGGATGCGGCTGCCGATCGTGCCGGTCGCGCCGAAGAGAGCGATCTTCGCCATGGGGATCTCCTGGGGGTGGGCGGGTGAACGGCTGTTGTCCGTGACGACCACGCTAGATCCGGCCCCTGGCTCCGGCCAGGTAGGCTCGCGTCTGCCCATGGTGAAAAAACGACATGATGACCCGGTCGGCGAGGGCTGCGGAATCCTCGGCGTCCCCGGCAGCCACGACATCGTCGAGCTCGCCTACGACGCCCCGCCCGGCACCCCGGCGGGCCTGGAGGTCCTCACCCTCGCCGAGCTGCGCGAGCGCGCGCCCGAGGGACTGCTCACCAGGCCGCAGCGGCTGGACTTCCACCAGATCATCGCCGTCGCCTCCGGTTCCGCCCCGCACGTCGTCGACTTCGCCACCCACATCCTCGACGCCGGCACGGTGCTGTGGGTACGGCCCGGCCAGGTCCAGCAGTACGACGACGCCGGCGCCCTCGACGGCACCGTCGTCCTCGTCCAGCCCGGTTTCCTGCCGCCCGGCACCGCCGTCTCACAGGCGGCCGACGATCCTTTCGGCCCCGTGCTGTGGCGCCCCGCCGACGGCGACCGGGAGGCCGTCTTCTGCGCCGTGCGCCACCTGGCCACCGACTTCCGCACCGGCAGCCACCTGCCGCCCGGCATCCACGCGGACGTCCTGCGGCACCTGCTGTCGGTGCTGGTGCTGCGCCTGACCCACGGCAGTGCCGCCGCGAGCGGCGCACCCGCGCCCGGCGAGGCGTTCGTCCGCTTCCGCACGGCCGTCGAGTGCGGTTTCACCACCCGGCGCCGGGTCACCGACTACGCCCGTGAGCTCGGCTACGCACCGCGCACCCTCGCCCGGGCCACGCTGGCCGCGGCCGGGGTGGGGGCCAAGGAGTTCATCGACCGGCGGGTGATGCTGGAGGCGAAGCGGCTGCTCGCGCACAGCGACCTGCCCGCCGCGAGGATCAGCGAGCGGCTCGGCTTCGACGACGCCGCCAACTTCTCCGCGTTCTTCCAGCACCGCGCCGGCATCACCCCGGGGGCCTTCCGCAGGTCCCTGCGCGATCACCTCGCATAGCGCGGGTGCATCAGCGTGGACGGCGGCAGTCCGGCCTCCGCCGGCGCCGGCCGGAGCGGGGACCCGGCCCCGGCCGGCAGCGGCCCCACGGGCGGGCGGGAGGCGAGCACGATGCCCCAGCCCCGGCGCTCGCTGCGCGGCGCGGGCAGCGCCGGGACGCGGTAGGGAGCGGTGTGCAGGCCCACGGAGCGGATCGTGGCGTCGACGGTCCAGAAGGTGTGCGGGCGGGCGTCGGGGTCGCCGCCGTGGACGGCCAGGCGCCCGCCGGGGCCGAGGGCGCGGGCCACCAGACCGTAGAACTCCTGGGAGTACAGCTTGGTGCTGGGCGTGAGCCCGGGGTCGGGCAGATCGGAGATCACCACGTCGTACGGGCCGCCGGCCCCGCCGCGCGCCTCCCGCAGCCAGTCGAACGCGTCGGCGGCCACCACCCGCACGCGCGGGTCGCGGTAGGCGCGGCGGTTGAGGGCGGCCAGCTCCCTGTCGGTCGCGGCCAGCCGCAGCACGGCCGGGTCGAGCTCGACGACGGTCACCGCGGCGACGTCCGCATGCCGCAGGACCTCCCGCGCGGCCAGCCCGTCCCCGCCGCCGAGGACGAGGACCCGGCGGTGCGGCCCCGCCATGGCGGGGTGGACGAGCGCCTCGTGGTAGCGCAGTTCGTCGCCGCCGACGCGCAGCCGGCCGTCGAGGAAGAGGGAGAGCGGCCGGCCGCTCCGGCCACCGCCGGTCAGCACCACCTCCTGGACCTCCGTCTGCACCGCGACCCGCACGTCCGCCCCGTAGACGGCGTGCCGGGCGGCCCGCTCGAAGGGGCCGGTGAGCGCGGAGCAGACGGCCAGCACCACCAGGACCAGGCCGTTGGCCGCCAGCAGCACCCAGCGGGCCCGGGCGGACAGGTCGCCGCGGAAGAGCCAGAGCACCAGCGCCCCGCCGGCGACGGCGTTGACCGCCCCCGTCAGCAACGCCCCCGTCAGCTGCCCCAGGACCGGCAGCAGCAGGAAGGGGAAGGCGAGCCCGCCGACGAGCGCGCCCACGTAGTCGGCCGCGAAGAGGTCGGCGACCGCGCAGCCCGCGTCCTGGTGGCGGATGCGCTGGATGAGCGTCATCAGCAGCGGGACCTCGGCCCCGATGAGCACCCCGATGACGAGCGAGAAGCCCACCAGGGCGAGCCGGGCCTGGCCGTACCAGGCGAAGCAGGCGTACAGCGCCATGGCCGAGAGGCCGCCGGTGACCGCCAGCACCGCCTCGACGGCCGCGAAGCCGAGGGCGGCGCGTCCGCGCAGCCGCTTGGCGAGCAGCGAGCCGACGCCCATGGCGAAGACCATGACCGACAGCACGACGGACGCCTGGGTGACGGAGTCGCCGATCAAGTACGAGGCCAGGGCGACCAGTTCGAGCTCGTACACCAGCCCGCAGGCGGCACAGACGAAGACCGTCATCAGGACGAGGAGGCGGCCGAGCCCGGCCGGTACGGGCAGCCGCGCTGGTACCGGGCGGTGGACCATGCGGGAACGCTACGTCACGAGCCCATAACCCCTTGTCACCCACACGGGTTTAATACTCACGCGTTGGGGTGACATCTCCGGGCCTCTTCAGAGGGAGGCGGCCGTGCGCACCCCCACCCGGGTCCGGGTGGCGACCAGGCGCCCTTCCTGCGGATACGCGTGCCAGGTGCGCCAATTTATCTGGCCCTCGCGGCGCTGGGCGAGCAGCGCGGTGAAGGCGTGCGGGTCACCGGGGAACGTCCCGGCCAGGCCCTGGGGGTGCTCCGCGACCAGCGCCAGCAGCTCCTGGGCGCGGCCCGCGAAGGAGCTTCTCGACAGGGTCTCGACGCGCGCCGCGAACTCGTACTCCCAGGCGCCCACGCGCTTGGCCACGCCGAGGGGCAGCGGGGTGCTGCTGCCGGGTATGCAGGCGACCGTCTCCGAACAGACTCCGCCCTCCTCTTCGAGTATGACCTGGTGGGAGGCGCCCAGCAGGCGAAGTTGCACCGCGGATCCGGCGAGCCGGAGGTCGAGCACCGCCAGTGCGGGAAGGGGTTCCCTTCCCAGACACCAGGCGAGATCGGCGGCGCGGGTATCGGTGTAGGTGGTTTTGAGGGTGGTGAGCATGGGTCGGCTCCGCGAGCGGCAGTGGAGGGTGGGCCGGCCCGCCCCGCGGAGGACCAGATTCCTTTCGGGTGCGCCGGCTCATGCCCACATGTGAGCTCCTTGGTTCCGGTCCGGTGGATGTGATTCCGGGTGACGGGATTCCCAGGAGTTGTCTCTCAGTGGCTCTGAAAGAGAGGGAATCACGAATGAGCGGCGCCCACAGCGGTTTTACCCATCATCTGCAACTTTCCATCCACGCGAGGGCCATGCAGTTCACATGTTCAACAGACCGGCGTCCGGCGGAAGTCGAAAACCACCGGACGCATATGCGGACCGGCATGAGCCACTTGCAAATCCTTTGATCAAACGGCGTCCACCAGCTTCTGCACGGCCTCGGCCACCGACTTCTCCCGCCGGCAGAAGGAGAAACGCACCAGATAGGACGGGGCGTCGGGGCGCAGATGGAAGGCGGACGTGGGAATGGCCACCACCCCGGCGCGCAGCGGCAGTTCGCGGCAGAATCGCACGCCGTCCGCGTGCCCCCACGCGCGGATGTCCGCCTGCACGAAATATCCGGCGTCCGCGCGATAGGGGCGCAGACCCGCGCGCGCAAGCCCCTCACTGAGCAGATCGCGGTTACGGCGCAGAATTCCGCGGAGCTCCCCGGCCCACTCCTCCACGCCCCCCAGCGCCCGCGCGAGCGCCTCCTGGTAGGGCGTGCCGGACGCATAGGTGAGGAACTGCTTCACGGACGCCACCGCCCGCACCAGGTGGGCCGGTCCGCACACCCAGCCGACCTTCCACCCGGTGACGTTGAAGGTCTTGCCGGCCGAGGAGATGGTCAGGGTCCGCTCCCGCATCCCCGGCAGGGCGGCGATCGTCCGGTGCACGGCGCCGTCGTAGACGAGGTGCTCGTACACCTCGTCCGTCACCACCGTGAGGTCGTGCTCCCGGCAGATGCCGGCGATGACGGCGAGCTCGTCCTCGTCGAACACCTTGCCGGTGGGATTGTGCGGGGTGTTGAGCAGCAGGACGCGGGTGCGCCCGGTGACGGCGGCGCGCAGCGCGTCCGCGTCGAGGACGAACCCGGCCCCCTCCCCCTGTCCCGCGGCCAGGGCGACGGGCACCAGCCGGGCGCCCGCAAAGCGCGCCACGGCCGGGTAGGCGTCGTAGCAGGGGTCGAAGGCGATGACCTCGTCGCCCGGGTCGCACAGCCCGAGCAGCACCGCCGCGATGGCCTCCGTCGCCCCCGTGGTGACCAGCACCTCGCCCTCGGGCGCGTACTCCAGCCCGTAGCGCCGGCGCTGGTGGCCCGCGACCGCCTCGCGCAGGGCCGGGAAGCCGTACGCGGGCGGGTACTGGTTGGCGCCGGCGAGCATCGCCTCGGCGGCGTCGCGCAGCAGGGGTGCGGGAGCGTCCAGCTCGGGCACGCCCTGGCCCAGGTTGACCGCTCCGGTGCGCCGCGCCAGTTCGGTCATCTCCGTGAAGACCGACGCCCCCATGCCCCGCACCCGTGCCGCCGGGCTCCAGCCCGTCCCCGTGAGGTCCTCGGCGTTCCTGGTCATGCGTCCCCGCTCTCCCCTCGGGCCGGCCGCGGCCGGCGTCAGTTCAGACGATCTCGCTCACGATAGGCGCGGCGCCGACCGGGGCACAGCACATCGCGGGGCCGGTCGGGGCGGCGACACACCGTGGTGCGGCCGAGCGGGTGGAAGGCGCACCGCTTACGGGCGTTCCCGCTCGCGCGCACGGGGCAGCGGCCGCATGGTCGGTATGCCGCCGGATGCCGTCGGCGTGCCTCCCTCCCCCCGTACTCCCGCGCACCCGCACCGGAGGTGCCCCCGTGTCCGCCGGGCCAGCCGTTCAGCACGACGCAGCACCCGTCCGCGCCCCGGAGCAGCACCGCGGCCCCCGTGCGCACCGCGGGGCCGGCCGCGGGGACCGGGTGCGGGAGGCGCTGCGCCGGGCCCTGCCCGCGCTCGGGCTGTACGCGGCCGCACGGCTGAGCGGCATGACGGTGATGGCCGCGTGGGCCTGGACGATCGGCAAGCACCCGCGGACGCTGCTCGGCCACCTGTGGGACGGCATCTGGTACACGGGCATCGCGCGCAACGGCTACGGCCTGGTGCTGCCCTCCCCCACCACGCGCGGGGTCGTCTTCAACGACCTGGCCTTCTTCCCGCTCTTCCCCGGTCTGGTGCGGGGCGTGGCGAGCGTGCTGCCGCTGACCGTCGTCACGGCGGGGCTGCTGGTCGCCTGGGCCTCGGCGGGTGCCGCGGCGTGGGGCGTCTACGCGGTCGGCGAGCGGTTGCACGGACGGCGGGTGGCGACGCTGCTGGTGCTGCTGTGGGGGCTGCTGCCGCACGCGATCGTGCAGACCATGGCGTACACCGAATCGCTGATGACGGCCCTCGCGGCGTGGGCGCTGTACGCCGCGCTGACCGGGCGGTGGCTGTGGGCCGGGGGGCTGGCGCTGCTGGCCGGGCTCTCGCGCCCCAACGCCGTCGCCGTGGCCGCGGCCGTCGGCTGCACCGCCGCGCTCGCCCTGTGGCGGGACGCGCGGACGCGCGGGGACTGGCGGGTGTGGACGGGTGCGGCCGTCGCGCCCGTGGGCTGGGCGGGCTACATCGTCTGGGCCGGCTACCGCTCCGGGGGCGGACCGCTGGGCTACTTCGAGGTGCAGCGGCTGTGGGGCTCGCGCTTCGACTTCGGAAGGGACGCCTTCCGGTTCATCCGGCACCTGATCGTGGCGCGGGACTACATGGCGTACTACATGACCCTGGCGATCCTGGTCGCGGCGCTGGTCGCGCTGGTGTACCTGGCGCTGGACCGGCCGCCCGCCGCACTGCTGGTGTACGTGCTGGTGCTGGTCGTCATCGCGGTCGGCGGCTCCAGCTACTTCGCGTCCAAGCCGCGTTTCCTGCTGCCGGCCTTCCCACTGCTGCTGCCGGCGGCGGTGGCCATGGCCAGGGCCCGGCCGCGCACGATCGCCGTGACGGCGGGCGCGCTGGCCGGGCTGTCGTTCTTCTACGGGACGTACCTGCTGGCCGTGGCCAGGGTCCCGATGTAGCCGTCACGGCCCGGGCGCCCATGGGCCCCGTGCCGGGCCCGGGCCCGCAGGCCCGGCGCCCCGCTCAGGCTTCGGCGTCCGGCGTGTCGCCGCCGTCGCCCTCGGCATCGGCCTCCAGGCCGAGCTGCTCGATGAGCCACTTGTCGAACTCGATCGAGGCCCGCACCCAGCTGACCGTGCTGGACACGAAGTGCTCCAGGGAGACACCGACGCCGATCAGCATCTGCGCCTCGCCGATGAGGCGGACGGTGCCGTCGTCGTGGGTGTGGGTGTAGAGCTTCGGCCACAGCGTGCGGCGGTTCCAGTCGTCGATGACCTCAAGGAGCTTGGACTTCTCCTCGATGCCGTGCGGACGGTCGTAGAACGTGCGCACGGAGAAGACCTGCTGCTCCTCCTCGCCACGGAACATGAAGTACGTGCGGAACTGCTCCCACGGGGCGGCGAGGTCACCCTCGTCGTCCACGACGTACTTCAGCTCCATCTGCTCAAGGAGCTGCTTGACCAGGTCCTGGTCGGGGATGACGGGGCCTGTCGGGCCCGCCTCAGGCTGCGGTTCGGGCTGGCCCCCGAAATTCGGAATCGAGGACGGGTCGATGCTCACCGTTTTCTTCCCTTCGTACGGTCTCCCGCCATCCTCCCCCATACCCGGCGGGCGCTGGTACCCCCGCCGGGCCGGATGTCACAGGGTTTTCCCGGTGTCTCCCGCGCGCACGGGTGAAACGGTGAGCCCGTCGCCCCCGTCCGCGACGCCGACGCGGACCGTGTCGCCGTCGCGCACCTCGCCGGCCAGGATCGCCCGGGCGAGCCGGTCGCCGATGGCGGTCTGCACCAGACGGCGCAGCGGCCGGGCGCCGTAGGCGAGGTCGGGCGCGGCGCCGCCCGGCTCCGCCCCCTCCGCCTCCGGGGCGTGGCCCAGCCGGGCCAGCCACTCCAGGGCGGCGTCGCCGACGTCGAGGGTGAGCCGGCGCTCGGCGAGGCGGCGCTGCAGGTGGCCGATCTGGATCTGGGCGATCCGCTGCAGCTGGCCGGTGCCGAGGGGGTGGAAGACGACGATGTCGTCGAGGCGGTTGAGGAACTCGGGCCGGAAGGAGGCACGGACCGTCTCCAGCACCTTGGTCTTCTTCTGCTCCTCGTCCAGCAGCGGGTCCACCAGATAGGTCGATCCGAGGTTGGAGGTGAGGATGAGGATGGTGTTGCGGAAGTCCACCGTCCGGCCCTGGCCGTCGGTGAGCCGGCCGTCGTCCAGCACCTGCAGCAGGATGTCGAAGACCTCGTGGTGGGCCTTCTCCACCTCGTCCAGCAGCACCACCGTGTACGGGCGGCGGCGCACGGCCTCCGTGAGCTGGCCGCCCTCCTCGTAGCCGACGTAGCCGGGCGGGGCACCGACCAGGCGGGCGACCGAGTGCTTCTCGCTGTACTCGCTCATGTCGATGCGGACCATCGCCCGCTCGTCGTCGAAGAGGAAGTCCGCGAGCGCCTTGGCCAGCTCGGTCTTGCCGACGCCGGTCGGGCCGAGGAAGAGGAACGACCCGGTCGGCCGGTCGGGGTCGGCGATGCCGGCCCGGCTGCGCCGCACGGCGTCGGAGACGGCCCGCACGGCCTCCTCCTGGCCGATCAGCCGCTTGCCCAGCTCGTCCTCCATGCGCAGCAGCTTCTGCGTCTCGCCCTCCAGCAGGCGGCCGGCCGGAATGCCCGTCCAGGAGGCGACGACGTCGGCGATGTCGTCCGGGCCGACCTCCTCCTTGACCATGAGGTCCTTGGCCGCGGCCTCCTGCTCGGCCTCGGCCTCCGCCTTCGCGGCCTCCTCCAGCTCCCGCTCCACCCCGGGGATCTCGCCGTAGAGCAGCTTGGAGGCGGTGTCGAAGTCGCCGTCGCGCTGGGCGCGCTCGGCCTGGCCGCGGAGTTCGTCGAGGCGCTCCTTGAGCTCACCGACGCGGTTGAGGGACTGCTTCTCCTTCTCCCAGCGCGCGGTCAGACCCCGCAGCTCCTCCTCCTTGTCGGCGAGGTCGCGGCGCAGCTTGGCCAGCCGCTCCTTGCTGGCCGCGTCGGACTCGTTCTTGAGGGCGAGCTCCTCCATCTTCAGCCGGTCGACGGCGCGCTGGAGCTCGTCGATCTCGACGGGCGAGGAGTCGATCTCCATGCGCAGCCGGGAGGCCGCCTCGTCGACGAGGTCGATGGCCTTGTCGGGCAGGAAGCGGGAGGTGATGTAGCGGTCGGACAGCGTCGCGGCGGCGACCAGCGCCGAGTCCGCGATCTGCACCTTGTGGTGCGCCTCGTAGCGGCCCTTGAGGCCGCGCAGGATCGCGATCGAGTCCTCGACGGACGGCTCGGCGACCAGTACCTGCTGGAAGCGCCGCTCCAGCGCCGGGTCCTTCTCGATGCGCTCGCGGTACTCGTCGAGCGTGGTCGCGCCGACCATGCGCAGCTCACCGCGGGCGAGCATGGGCTTGAGCATGTTGCCCGCGTCCATGGCGGAGTCGCCGCCGGCGCCCGCGCCCACCACGGTGTGCAGCTCGTCGATGAAGGTGATGATCCGGCCTTCGCTGGCCTTGATCTCCGCGAGGACGGTCTTCAGCCGCTCCTCGAACTCGCCGCGGTACTTCGCGCCCGCGACCATCGCGCCCAGGTCGAGCGAGACCAGCCGCTTGTTCTTCAGCGACTCCGGGACGTCGCCCTTCACTATCCGCTGGGCGAGCCCCTCGACGACGGCCGTCTTGCCGACGCCGGGCTCGCCGATGAGCACGGGGTTGTTCTTGGTGCGGCGCGAGAGCACCTGCACCACGCGCCGGATCTCGTGGTCGCGCCCGATGACGGGGTCGAGCTTGCCCTCCCGGGCGGCGGCGGTGAAGTCCGTGCCGAACTTCTCCAGCGCCTTGTACGTCCCCTCCGGGTCGGGGGTCGTCACCCGCTGACCGCCCCGCGCGTCCTCGAACGCGGCGAGCAGCTTGTCCGCCGAGGCGCCCTGCTGCGCCAGCAGCTCCCCGGTGCGCCCGCCCTTGGCGGCGAGGCCCATGAGCAGGTGCTCGGTGGAGATGTACTCGTCGCCGAGGTCGCGGGCCCGCTCGGCCGCGTCCGCGAGGGCGGCCAGCAGCTCGCGGTTGGGCTGCGGCGGTGCCACGGTCGAGCCCTGCACGCTGGGCAGGGCCGCCAGCTGCCGCTCGGCCCCCGACCGCAGCGCGGCGGCGTCGGCCTCGACGGCGGCCAGGACGTCCATCACGTTCTCGTTGTCCTGCCCGGCGAGCAGGGCCAGCAGCAGGTGCGCGGGCGTCATGTCGGCATGCCCGGCCGATACGGCCCGGTCGTTCGCGGCGCTGAGCGCCTCCCGGCTCTTGTTGGTCAGCTCGGCATCCACGACCTGCGTTCCTCCTCGTACTCGTGGTACCCACGTTCGGATCCTGCTGGAAGCAACGTGCGATAAGTTGAGTCTATTCCACTCAACCCAGCCCTTGCCAGGAACGACGACCCGGAGTTTCCCTGGATCCCCCGGCCCCGGCCGGGCCTTCGACCGCCCGCCGCGGCCCTTCCTCGCCTAACCTGACCGTCATGGCGATCGACCTCAGCGACCCCGGCCCCGCCTACCTCGACTTCTGGCGCGAGCGGCACGTCTGCACCCTCACCACCCTCCGCCCGGACGGCTCCCCGCACGTCGTTCCCGTGGGCGTCACCTTCGACCCCGAGGCCGGCATCGCCCGCGTCATCACCAACAAGAGCAGCCGCAAGGCCGCCAACGTGCAGGCGGCGGGCCCGGGCGGCGCCCGCGTCGCGGTCTGCCAGATGGAGGGCAAGCGCTGGGCGACCCTGGAGGGCCGCGCGGTCGTCCGCGCCGAGGCCGACGTCGTGGCCGACGCCGTCACCCGCTACGCCGAGCGCTACCACCGCACGCCCAGCCCCAACCCCGACCGCGTGGTCATCGAGATCACGGTCACCAAGGCGCTGGGCCGGGGCTGAGCCGTCAGGCCAGGGCGCTGCGGATGTCGCGGATCATCATCGCCGGGCGGTGACGGACGTCGGCCGAGGTGAACCGCAGGATGCGGCGCACCTCCCGGCAGGCCGCCAGGTCGTTGAACCGTATGACGTCCCGCTGGTGCTGGGCCCTGGTGCCGTGCCAGGCGTACCCCTCGGTCTCCACGGCCAGGCCCTGCGGACGGAAGAGGAAGTCGGGGTAGACCCGGCGGCCGGTCGTGGGCACCACGAGCATGGCCTGGGTCTCGGGATGGAGCCCGGCGTCGTTCATCCGCAGCCGGGCGAGCGTCTCGGCGGGTGAGCCCGAGCGGGGGTCGGCCATGGCCAGCCACCAGGCGGCGGTCGCGGCGCCGCGCAGGGCCGGGGCACAGGTCAGGGCGCGGCCGATGTCGTCGAGCGTGGTCAGCGGCCGTCCGCGCGAGCCCGGCGGCCCGGCCCCGCGTCCGTGCCGCCAGCTCAGGGCCGAGTCGACGGCTACCAGCACCTCGTCCCGCGGGCCCGCCCGCAGCAGATCCGCCAGCGTCCGGGCCACGGTGGTCGTCCTCAGCCCGGCCACGACGGTCACATCGCCCGGTGCGAGCGGCAGTCTGTGCAGCGTCGCCCCTCTGACGGCCGTGGTGCCGGGACAGATGAAGTCGGGGCGCTCGTCCGGCGGGCCGGTCTCGACGCCGTGCAGCATCGCCGCCGACCAGTGGCTGACCACCAGCCCGGGGCGTAGCAGCTGATGCGTCCACAGCAGCTCCGTCGGCCCCGCCTCCCGCCCGGGCGCCAGCAGCACGCCGCTGCGGATCCGCACCCACCCGCCCGACGCCACCAGTCGGCCGAGCCTGCCCCGCGTCCACCCCGCGGCCAGCGCCTGGGCCGTGAGCACCACCCCGCCCTGGGCGTCCGCCAGGGCCTGCAATGAAGTCTCTTCCCCCGTCATGCTCCGAGTGTTCCGCACTCAGCGTGACATCGTCAGCCCTGTGGATAACTCTGTGTAGTCGCTTGCGGGTGTGAAAAAGGGCCGGGAGAGGGCTCAGCTCTCCCGGCCCTTCCTTCAGGGCTCGTCCCGGCGCTCAGCGCTCCCGCTGTTCCCGCCGGGGCCGCCAGACGACCAGCGCGCTGGCCTGCTGGACGTCCTGGTAGGGCACGAGGTCCCGGCGGTAGGAGGCGTGCACGGCGGCCTCGGCCTGCTGCATGGCCGTGGCCGCACCCTCGACCGTCGCCTGGAGCTCGGCGACGCGCGCCTTGAGCGCGGCCACCTGGTTCTCCAGCTCGATGATGCGCTTGATGCCGGCCAGGTTGATGCCTTCGTCCTGGCTCAGCTGCTGCACCTGGCGCAGCAGCTCGATGTCACGCGCGGAGTAGCGGCGGCCGCGCCCGGCCGTGCGGTCGGGGGAGACCAGGCCGAGGCGGTCGTACTGCCGCAGCGTCTGCGGATGCAGACCCGAGAGCTGCGCGGCTACGGAGATGACGTAGACCGGCGATTCTTCGGTGAGTTCGTACGGATACGGATGACGTCGGCGGCCGGTCCCTTCCATGGGTCATGCTCCCTTCGCGGCCTGGAACAGCTCCGTTCGCGGATCCTCGTCGGCGGTGGCGTCGCGGTACGTCTCCAGCGCCTCGCGGGCCTTGTCGCCGAGGTTCGTGGGCACGGTGACCTCCACGGTGACCAGGAGGTCGCCGCGGGTGCCGTCCTTGCGGACCGCGCCCTTGCCCCGGGCGCGCATCGTACGGCCGTTGGGCGTACCCGCGGGCAGCTTCAGGGTGACCGGCGGGCCGCCGAGCGTGGGGACCTTCACCTCGCCGCCGAGCGCCGCCTCCGCGAAGGTGACGGGGACGGTGACCGTGAGGTTGTCGTCCTTGCGCCCGAACACCGGGTGGGAGCCGACGTGGACGACGACGTAGAGGTCGCCGTTGGGGCCGCCGCGCTCGCCCGGGGCGCCCTTGCCGCGCAGCCGGATCCGCTGGCCGTCGGACACGCCGGCGGGGATGCGGACCTGCATGGTGCGGGAGGACTTGGCGCGCCCGCTGCCGTGGCAGACGTCGCAGGGGTTCTCGGGGATGAGCCCGCGGCCCTTGCAGTCCGGGCAGGGGTCGGTCAGCGAGAAGCCGCCGCCCGTGCCGCGCGACACCTGGCCGGTGCCGACGCAGGTCGGACAGACCCTGGGCGTACCGTTTTTGTCGCCCGTGCCGGAGCAGCTCTTGCACGCCGCCGAGGAGGACATCCGCAGCGGGACCGTGGCCCCCTCCACCGCCTCGGTGAAGTTGAGCGTCACCTCGGACTCGATGTCCTGGCCGCGGCGCGGCTGGGTGCGCGTGCTCGGGCCGCCGCCGCGGTTGAAGAGGCCGCCGAAGACGTCGCCCAGCCCGCCGCCGAAGCCGCCGGCCCCGGCGCCGCCGCCCTGGGCGCCCCCGAAGAGGTCGCCCAGGTCGAAGTTGAACGAGCCGCCGCCGCCCGGCCCGGGACGGAAACCGCCGTTCCCGAACAGGGCGCGCGCCTCGTCGTACTCCTTGCGGCGCTTGGCGTCGGCCAGGACGTCATTGGCCTCGGAGATCTCCTTGAAGCGCTCCTCGGCCGAGGCGTCGCCCTTGTTGGCGTCCGGGTGGTACTCGCGGGCGAGCTTCCGGTACGCCTTCTTGATCTCCGCCTCGGTGGCGTCCTTGGGGACGCCGAGGACCTTGTAGAGGTCCTTCTCCAGCAAGTCCCTGCTCAGGCTCATCCCCGACGTCCCTCCTTCCGGTCACCCTTGAGGTCAGCCCTCGTCCGGGCCACCGCTCTCCTCGTCCGACGCCTCTTCGGCCTTCGGGCTCGCGCCCGGCTGCGGCTCGGCGACCGCGACCCGCGCGGGGCGGATCGTGCGCTCGCCGATGCGATACCCCGGCTGCAGGATCTGCACGCAGGTGGTCTCGGTGACGTCGGGCGCGTAGCTGTGCATCAGCGCCTCGTGCACCAGCGGGTCGAAGGGCTCGCCCTCCTTGCCGAACTGCTGCAGGCCCATCTTGGAAACGACCGTCTCCAGCGACTCGGCGACGGACTTGAAGCCGCCGACGAGCTCGCCGTGGTCACGGGCGCGACCGATGTCGTCGAGGGTGGGGAGGAGCTCGGACAGGAGGTTCGCGACGGCGATCTCTTTGACCGTGGCCCGGTCCCGCTCCACACGGCGACGGTAGTTCTGGTACTCGGCCTGGAGCCGCTGGAGGTCACCGGTGCGCTCGGTGAGCGCGGCCTGGGCCTGGTCCAGCTGTGCCTGGAGACCTACCTCGACCAGTTCTTCACCGGACGCTGCCGGGCCGGCCGGGCCCGCCTTGTCGGCGGACCCGGCGGCCTGCGCCGCGTCGTCGGGGGTCGTGGCGTCGGAGGGGCCTTCAGGCTTCTCGTTCTCGTTGAAGCCCGGGGTCTCCTCCGTCACGCCGACGCACCGCCCTTCGGCTTCTCGTCGTCCACGATCTCGGCGTCGACGACGTCGTCGTCGGCCTTGGCCTGGCCCGCACCGGCGTCACCGGCGGCACCGGCGGCGCCCTGCGCGGCCTGGGCGTCGGCGTACATGGCCTGGCCGAGCTTCTGGCTGACCGCGGCGACCTTCTCGGTCGCAGTGCGGATCTCGGCGGTGTCCTCGCCCTTGAGCTTCTCCTTCAGCTCGGACACGGCGGTCTCGACCTCGGTCTTGACCTCGCCGGGGACCTTGTCCTCGTTGTCCTTGAGGAACTTCTCGGTCTGGTAGACCAGCTGCTCGCCCTGGTTGCGGGTCTCGGCGGCCTCGCGGCGGCGGTGGTCCTCCTCCGCGTACTGCTCGGCCTCCTGGCGCATGCGGTCGACCTCGTCCTTGGCGAGCGAGGAGCCGCCGGTGACGGTCATCTTCTGCTCCTTGCCCGTGCCCAGGTCCTTCGCGGTCACGTGCATGATGCCGTTGGCGTCGATGTCGAAGGAGACCTCGATCTGCGGGACGCCGCGCGGGGCCGGCGGCAGGCCCGTCAGCTCGAACATGCCGAGCTTCTTGTTGTACGCCGCGATCTCGCGCTCGCCCTGGTAGACCTGGATCTGCACGGACGGCTGGTTGTCCTCGGCCGTCGTGAAGATCTCGGAGCGCTTGGTCGGGATCGTGGTGTTGCGCTCGATCAGCTTGGTCATGATGCCGCCCTTGGTCTCGATGCCGAGGGACAGCGGGGTGACGTCGAGGAGCAGGACGTCCTTGACCTCGCCCTTGAGGACACCGGCCTGGAGCGAGGCGCCGATGGCGACGACCTCGTCCGGGTTCACACCCTTGTTGGCCTCCTTGCCGCCGGTCAGCTCCTTGACGAGCTCGGCGACGGCGGGCATACGGGTGGAGCCACCGACCAGGACCACGTGGTCGATCTCGGACAGGCTGATGCCCGCGTCCTTGATGACGTTGTGGAACGGCGTCTTGCAGCGCTCCAGCAGGTCCGCGGTCAGCTGCTGGAACTGGGCGCGGGTGAGCTTCTCGTCCAGGTGCAGCGGGCCCTCGGCGGACGCCGTGATGTAGGGCAGGTTGATCGAGGTCTCGGTGGACGAGGACAGCTCGATCTTCGCCTTCTCCGCGGCCTCGCGCAGACGCTGCAGCGCCATCTTGTCCTTGGACAGGTCGACGCCGTGACCGTTGGCGAACTGCTTGACCAGGTAGTCGACGACGCGCTGGTCCCAGTCGTCACCACCGAGGTGGTTGTCACCGTTGGTGGCCTTCACCTCGACGACGCCGTCGCCGATCTCCAGCAGCGAGACGTCGAAGGTGCCGCCACCGAGGTCGAAGACCAGGATGGTCTGGTCGTCCTTGTCGAGGCCGTAGGCCAGGGCGGCCGCGGTGGGCTCGTTGACGATGCGCAGGACGTTCAGGCCCGCGATCTCGCCGGCCTCCTTCGTGGCCTGGCGCTCGGAGTCGTTGAAGTACGCCGGGACGGTGATGACCGCGTCGACGACCTTCTCGCCCAGGTATGCCTCGGCGTCCCGCTTGAGCTTCTGCAGGATGAAGGCGCTCATCTGCTGCGGGTTGAAGTCCTTGCCGTCGATGTTGATCTTCCAGTCAGTGCCCATGTGGCGCTTGACCGAGCGGATCGTCCGATCGACGTTGGTGACGGCCTGGCGCTTGGCGACCTCGCCGACCAGCACCTCACCGTTCTTCGCGAAGGCGACGACGGACGGCGTGGTCCTGGCGCCCTCGGCGTTGGTGATGACGGTGGGCTCACCGCCTTCGAGAACACTGACGACGGAGTTCGTCGTACCCAGGTCGATGCCGACCGCACGTGCCATGTCGATTCCTCCAGCTGACTTGAGTGGAACAGACTCAAGAGTGCAGCACGACGGCAAACCTGTCAACGGACCTGAGTCTGGGCCACTCAACTTTTATGTCAGTCTTACAGTCAGTCGCGGACGCTCACGGAGGGGCAAGGGTTGCCTGCGCGACACAGATCACCGGCACGGCAGGTTCATGCACCGCCGAATCCTGGGTAATCTCGGCTGGGACTGGATAAGTTACTGCTTAGTAATCCGCATAATCCGCTCTCGCTAGCTCTCGAAGGTTCGAGGAGCCCCCGCAATGCAACTCGCCGCGATCATCGTGTCGCTGGTCCTCAGCGCGGTCGGTGTTGCGCTGCTAGGCCGCGCCGTCGCCCAGTTCGTCCGCTACTTCCGGCTGGGAGCCTCCATCCCGGCCGGCACCCGCACCGACGAGCCCGTCCAACGCACCGTGACGGTGGCCAAGGAGTTCCTCGGCCACACCCGCATGAACAAGTGGGGCGTCGTCGGCGTCGCCCACTGGTTCGTGGCCGTCGGCTTCTTCTCGCTGCTGCTGACCATCGTCAACGCCTTCGGCCAGCTGTTCCAGTCCGACTGGGTGATCCCGGTCATCGGGGACTGGCGGCCGTGGGAGATGTTCGTCGAGTTCCTCGGCCTGATGACGACGCTCGGCATCCTGACCCTGATCGTCGTCCGCCAGCTGAGCAAGCCGGGCAGGGCGGGCCGCAAGTCCCGCTTCGCGGGCTCCAACACCGGCCAGGCGTACTTCGTCGAGGCCGTCATCCTCATCGTCGGCATCTGCATCATGACGCTGCACGCCCTGGAGGGCGTCCAGCACGGCGTCGAGGGCGTCGAGCCCGGGTTCTTCTTCTCGTACCCGCTGATCGCGGCCTTCAAGGGCCTGAGCGTCACGACGATCCAGAACCTCGTCTACGTCTTCGCGATGATCAAGATCGCGACGTCCTTCATCTGGATGATCACGGTCTCGCTGAAGACCGACATGGGTGTCGCCTGGCACCGCTTCCTCGCCTTCCCGAACATCTGGTTCAAGCGCGAGTCCAGCGGCGACGTCGCCCTCGGCGCCCTGCTGCCGATGGTCAGCGACGGCAAGCCGATCGACTTCGAGGACCCGGGCGAGGACGACCAGTTCGGCGTCTCCCAGATCGAGCACTTCTCCTGGAAGGGCCTGCTCGACTTCTCCACCTGCACCGAGTGCGGCCGCTGCCAGTCGCAGTGCCCCGCCTGGAACACCGGCAAGCCGCTGTCGCCGAAGCTGCTCATCATGTCGCTGCGCGACCACGCGCACGCCAAGGCGCCGTACCTGCTCGCGGGCGGCGGCAAGGACGCGGAGGGCAACGAGAAGGCCACCGCGGAGCAGCTGAAGGACGTTCCGGCCACCGCGCTCGCCGAGGCCGAGCGCCCGCTGATCGGCACGCTGGAGGAGAACGGCGTCATCGACCCGGACGTGCTGTGGTCCTGCACCACGTGCGGTGCGTGCGTCGAGCAGTGCCCGGTCGACATCGAGCACGTCGACCACATCGTCGACATGCGCCGCTACCAGGTGATGATCGAGAGCTCCTTCCCGTCCGAGGCGGGCACGATGCTCAAGAACCTGGAGAAGAAGGGCAACCCCTGGGGCCTGGCGAAGAAGCAGCGCCTGCAGTGGACCAAGGAGGTCGACTTCGAGGTCCCGGTCGTCGGCAAGGACATCGAGGACCTCACCGAGGTCGAGTACCTCTACTGGGTCGGCTGCGCCGGCGCCCTGGAGGACCGCGCCAAGAAGACCACGAAGGCGTTCGCCGAGCTGCTGCACATGGCGGGCGTGAAGTTCGCCATCATGGGCGGCGAGGAGAACTGCACCGGTGACTCCGCCCGCCGTCTGGGCAACGAGTTCCTCTTCCAGCAGCTCGGCCAGCAGAACGTCGAGATGCTGAACATGGCGTTCGGCGAGGATGCGGAGGAGGGCGTCAAGGTCGAGAAGGCGAAGAAGAAGATCGTCGCGACCTGCCCGCACTGCTTCAACACCATCGCCAACGAGTACCCGCAGCTGGGCGGCGAGTACGAGGTCATCCACCACACGCAGCTGCTGCAGCACCTCATCGACGAGGGCAAGCTCGTCCCCGTCACCCCGGTCGAGGGTCTGATCACCTATCACGACCCCTGCTACCTGGGCCGCCACAACAAGGTCTACACGCCGCCGCGCGAGATCATCGCCAAGGTGCCGGGCCTGCGGAACGAGGAGATGCACCGCCACAAGGAGCGCGGCTTCTGCTGTGGTGCGGGTGGTGCGCGCATGTGGATGGAGGAGCGCATCGGCAAGCGCATCAACAACGAGCGCGTGGACGAGGCCCTGGCCCTCAACCCGGACATCGTCTCCACCGCCTGCCCGTTCTGCCTCGTCATGCTGACCGACTCGGTCAACGGCAAGAAGAACGACGGCAAGGCCAAGGAGTCCATCCAGGTCGTCGACGTCGCCCAGCTGCTGCTGGAGTCGGTGAAGACGCCGGCCGCCCCGGAGAACGACGGCGAGCCGGCGGACGCGCCGGAGCCGGAGCCTGCGAAGTAGGCACGCGCAGTACGAGCACACGGCCGGGCCCCGCGACCTCTCGCGGGGCCCGGCCGTTGTCGTAGGTGCGTGGGACGATGAAGTCGTACGCGGTAGCAGCTCGCTCACAGCAGGAGCCAGGTCATGGATTACGCCCGGATGCGCGCCATCGCCGATGAGCTGATGAAGCACGCTCCCGAGACGATCAAGAGCTTCGAGATCAGTGGCGACGGGATCTTCATGATGATGTCGCCGTCGAGGTTCCACGACTTCAATGCCATGCGCCTCAACCGCCAACTGGACGGCCAGCTGGACGACGGACTCGTCTCCTTCCCGGGCGGTGACATCGAGGACCCCTCGCTCGGCAGGCTCCGCCGTCCAGACCTGATCGTCGTGCCGGACGCGGTCTTCGGCGAGGAGAACGCACCGTTCGCCCCGCACGACCTGCTCCTGGTCGCCGAGATCGTCTCGCCGTCCAACCACAGCAACGACTACATGGACAAGATGGACGAGTACCCGGCCATGGGCATCCCGCTGTACCTGCTCGTCGACCCCCGCAAGGGCACCGGGTCGGTGATGTCCGATCCCGGCCCAGGTCCCGACGGGCGGCCCTGCTACCGCACGCGTCACGACTACGTCTTCGGCGACAAGGTGGCCGTCGGCCCCTGGACCGTCGACACCTCCGAGTTCCGGCGCTACCCGGCCCCGTGACCCCCAACACACTTGATCTCAACCATGCTTGAGGTCCTACCGTCGTTCCCATGACGACGACACAGACGACGAAGCTGGAAACCCCGAACGCCGACACCGCCAACCTCGCCGGACAGCCCATCGGCTACTGGAGCTGGGCCGCCAACAAGGCCGTCATCCGGCACATCCGCTCGGCCATGGCCCGGGTCGGCATCACGCAGCCCCAGTGGTGGGTCCTCAACCGGGTCGACGCCGCCCCGGACGGCAAGAGCCGCCAGGAGCTGCGGGACCTCCTCGCCGCCAGCCTCGACGAGGGCAACGACGGCATCGACATCGCGCTGGACACCGCCGTCGCCCGCGGCTGGGTGCGGAGCACGGACGAGGGACGCTTCCTGCTGACCGACGCCGGGCGCGAGGCCAAGGAGCGCACCATGGAGGTCGTCGTGCGGGTGCGGGAGGAAATCCACGCCGGCATCCCGGACGAGGAGTACGCCACTGTGGTCCGCGTGCTGCAGCGGATGGTGGAGAACACCGGGGGCGTCGAGTCCCTCTCCCGTTAGCGACGACGCACCGTTCAAACGTCCGCCCGGCCCACCGCGACCCTGGCCTTTCCCCTAAGGGATGTCACAGGTCGGCCGCAATGCCGGGCCCCGGCGCCCGCGCCCGGCACCGGGACCTCCGCGGAGCGGGTACGTTCGAAGGCGTGGCTGGATTCAGGATGGGACGCGGGCAGGACCCGCACGGCGCCGACCGCGCGCGGCAAGGACAGCAGCAGGCCCCGTACGGAGGGCCGGGTGCCCCGGGGCACCCCGGCGCGCCCGGCGGCGGCTATGGCGGCGGGCAGCAGCAGTGGCAGCAGCCCGGCGGGTACGACGAGCCGGAGTACTTCGGCGGTGGGCAGCACCAAGGGCCCCCGCAGCCGCCCCCGCCCCCGGGCTACGGGCAGCAGCAGTACGGCGGCGGGCAGCACCCCGGCGCCCACGACCCGTACTACGGGCAGCCCGCCGGTGACCCCGGCCGGACGCAGCAGTTCAGCCTGGGCGAGGCCCCGGACGCGTACGGCCGGTACGACGACGAGGGCGCGTACCAGGGCGCTCCCGCGCCCGCCCCGCCGGCCGGGCCGCGGCTGCACTGGAAGGACCTGCTGGCCGGCATCGTCCTGCGCCCCTCCGCCACGTTCTGGCAGATGCGCGACCACCAGGTGTGGGCGCCCGCGCTGATCGTCACGTTCGCCTACGGCCTGCTCGCCGTCTTCGGCTTCGACAAGGCGCGCACGGACGTCCTCAACGCCTCGCTCTCGCAGGTCCTGCCGGCCGTGCTGATCACTGGCGTGATCATGGTGATCGCGGGGCTGATCCTCGGTGCGGTCACCCACACCCTGGCCCGGCAGCTCGGCGGTGACGGCATATGGCAGCCGACGGTCGGCCTGTCGATGCTGATCATGTCGATCTCCGACGCGCCCCGGCTGCTGTTCGCCATGTTCCTCGGCGGCGACAGCACGCTCGTCCAGATCCTGGGCTGGGCCACCTGGCTGGCGGGCGGCGCGCTGCTGACCTCGATGGTGAGCAAGTCGCACGACCTGCCGTGGCCGCGGGCGCTGGGGGCGTCGGCGATCCAGCTGATCGCGCTGCTCTCCCTGATCAAGCTGGGCACGCTGTAGCGGACGCAGCCACGGGAAAGGGCCCGCTCGACCTCGGAGGAGGTCGGGCGGGCCCTTTCCCGTATGTCTTCGCGTATGTCTTCGCGTATGTCTTCGCGATGCGGCCGTACGCGGCGGCGCCGCACCGCGCCGCGGCTACGCGTCGAGGACCTGGCCCTCACGGCGCACGACCGGCGGCTCGACCGACCACGGGAAGTTGATCCACTCGTCCGTCTTCTTCCAGACGTACTCGCACTTCACGAGCGAGTGGCTCTTCTCGTAGATCACGGCGCTGCGCACCTCGGCGACGTGCTCCAGGCAGAAGTCGTGGACGAGCTTGAGCGTCTTGCCGGTGTCCGCGACGTCGTCGGCGATCAGGACCTTCTTGTTGGAGAAGTCGATCGCGTTCGGGACGGGGGAGAGCATGACCGGCATCTCCAGCGTGGTGCCGACGCCGGTGTAGAACTCCACGTTCACCAGGTGGATGTTCTTGCAGTCCAGCGCGTAGGCGAGACCGCCCGCGACGAAGACGCCACCGCGTGCGATGGACAGGATGATGTCCGGCTCGTAGCCGTCGTCCGCGATGGTCTGGGCCAGCTCACGGATCGCCTGCCCGAAGATCGGGTAGGTCAGGTTCTCGCGGATCTCACTCACTGTTGCTCTTCGCCTTGTTCCCTGGTCGCTCAGACCTGCGTGCGGTGGAAATTCTGGAAGGACCGCGAGGGCGTCGGCCCGCGCTGGCCCTGGTAGCGGGAACCGTGCTTCGCGGACCCGTAAGGATGCTCGACGGGGGACGTCAGCCGGAACATGCACAGCTGGCCGATCTTCATCCCCGGCCACAGCTTGATCGGCAGCGTGGCCATGTTCGACAGCTCCAGCGTCACGTGCCCGGAGAAGCCCGGGTCGATGAAGCCGGCGGTGGAGTGCGTCAGCAGGCCGAGGCGGCCGAGGCTGGACTTGCCCTCCAGACGCGAGGCGACGTCGTCGGGGAGCGTGATCACCTCGTACGTGGAGGCCAGCACGAACTCACCCGGGTGCAGGATGAACGCCTCGTCGCCCTCCGGTACCACCTCGCGCGTGAGGTCCGCCTGCTCGACCGCGGGGTCGATGTGCGGGTACCGGTGGTTCTCGAACACCCGGAAGTAGCGGTCGAGCCGCACATCGATGCTCGACGGCTGCACCATCGATTCGTCGAACGGGTCGATCCGCACACGGCCGGCATCGATCTCGGCCCGGATGTCCTTGTCTGAGAGAAGCACGAGTCGAGGATACGCAAAGAAGCCGGACAACCTGACAACGCGGACCCGGGCCGGAGATCGTCTCCGGCCCGGGCCCGCGCCGGCCTCACTGCCTCACTGCCTCACTGCTTCTCGACGCCCACCGGCACGGAATGCCTCAGCCGGGCGCAGCGCGGGCAGCGCAGGAGCCGCCCGGGGCCGATCCGGCCGGGTCCGAGATTCTGCATCGGGAACGAAGCGGTGCTGAACACGTGCCCTTCGGCACAACGAACGACGGTGCGCTCCATCGAGCTCCCTTTCCCCATGGCGGTACTGAACGCGTGCCTCCGGCACAAGCGGCGGCAAAAGCCACATTAGGGGATCATTCAGGCCGACCTGAACGCGGCACCCCGATGCCCCCGGCGATTGCCGCGACCCCACGGTACGCCCCAACTCCCGCTCCCCACGCGCGCGTCCCCACCCCCGCCACACCCCCCTCACACGACGAGAAGGCCACCGGGGCAAGTGCACCGAGGGCCTTCGATGGGGTAGAGTGTGCGACGATGCGACGCCCTGTAGGGCGCCTCGCGCGGGCGTAGTTTAATGGTAGAACATGAGCTTCCCAAGCTCAGAGCGCGAGTTCGATTCTCGTCGCCCGCTCCACTTCCTCACCCCCGGGCCGTCGGCCCGGGGGTGATCTGTTTCCCGCTGCCGCTCATCGCCCTCCGTCTACGGGCCCTCGTCCTCGTACGGCGCCTCTTCGAGCAGCCGCTCGCCGATGTCGTCGGCCCACTCCTGCGCCCAGCGGCGCAGGCCGGCGCTCTCCTCGGCGTCGAGGCCGCAGGCGGCGAACTCGCGGTCGTCGATCCAGTCGGCCCCTTCGAGACGGGCCCGCAGGTCGGCGAGGTCGAAGTCGTCCCGTGCGTGGCGGCGGCCGTACTCCTCCAGGTCGGTGCGCGACCAGCGCCCGGCGGCGGCGTGCACGTCGACGAGGTCGCGGGCCAGACCACGGTCGGCCAGAGCCCG